>JABGQJ010000211.1 GCA_018648945.1 Victivallales bacterium | reverse complement strand
CATGCGGGAGAGGACCGCGTCGCCGGTGCAGTCGGCGAAGAGCCGCGCGCGGAAGCGAGTCTCTGCCCCCGTGCGGGTATCGCGGGCGAGGCAACCCACAATCCTGCGCGGGTTCTTGTTGTCCATCTCCAGCGAGACGACGCGGGTGTTCAGGAGCAGACGACAACGCCCTTTGGGGAGGGTGAGGAAGACATTCCTCTTGCGGGCGTCCTCGTAGAACTCGGCGGGGTGAACGCCGGGCCAGCCGATGATCGGGGAAATCTCGGTCACCACGTTCCCAAGATTGGGATATGGCGGCACATGTACGAGACCGCCGAGCGGCACGCGGATCTCGGAACTGTTGCAGCCACCAAGCACGGGGCGGTCCTGGATCAAGACAACCTTGGCCCCCGACCGCGCGGCCGCGACTGCAACGCAGATGCCCGACATGCCGCCCCCGGCCACCAGCAAGTCGTACTCCTCCGGGTCGTCCTGGCACACGATGCCCATCGCCTCTCTGCGGAACGCGGCGAGTCCCTCTGGATCGTTTGGCGGCGGGGTGTCACTGCCTGTGGCGAGGTAGAGCGCGTCGCAGCGCCCATTGAAGCCGGTCAGATCGTGCAGCACGATGTCCGCTTGCCCGCGTTCGAGGGATAGGGTGCCCGCCTTCTGCCACCCCCAATCCGGGCCGTTCGTCCCGAGTGTCTCCGGCAGGGCCTGCCCATTGACGAGAACATGGAACGTGCCTCCCGGCGTGCCGCGGCCCCACGGCGCGGTCCAGTCTCGTGTGCGCACCCAAACGGTCCAGTGTCCTGGCTCGGGGATTGAGCATGTCGTCTTCGCATCCGGCACCGGAACGCCCATGCCGTGGGCGTGAATGTAGGCCGAGCCCATCTGGTCCATGGATTGCTGATCGATCAGCCAGCCGCCAAGATCATCGAACGATTCCGCCTCGAGCCAAATGCCTGCCATCGGGGCCTCCGGGAATGGGTTTCCTGCGAAATACCGGTAACTTGCTTCCTCTGCCGGTCGTTTGCACTGTGGTACGGACGCATTGGCCCGCCCTGCCGGGAAACGCTTGTGTTGGCAGCCCGTGTCCCCATCCCTATCCCATGGAGTCTGGACCATGACGATTCGTGAACCTGCGCGCGACGTGCGCGTGCTTGCCGACGTGGATATCTGCGTGTTGGGTGGCAGTTGCACGGGGGTGTTTGCCGCCATCCGGGCGGCTCGCCTGGGTGCCAGTGTGGCGCTGGTCGAGCGGCAGAACGCCTTTGGCGGGGTCGCGACCAGTGGCTTTGTGAACATCTGGCATTCGCTGCATGGCACGGAATTCCGCGAGCGGATCATTGCCGGGCTAACCCAGGAGACGATCGACCGTCTGCACCACCGGGAGGCCGTGTTCGAGCGTCCGAACAACCCTAGCGCCGGGCATGTGCTGAACACGGCGGAGCTGAAGACGGAACTGGACGAGTTGGTGCTTGAACACGGGATCCGCCATTTCTTCCACACCAGCTACTGCGCCTCCCAGTTGGCCGACGGGGCGATCCAGGCGGTATTCGTGGAGAACAAGGATGGGCGGGGCGCGATTCGGGCGCGGGTGTTCATCGACGCCACCGGCGATGGCGACGTGGCGGCCCATGCTGGCGTGCCGTTCGCCGTGGCCGACCATCTGCAGCCGCCGACCACCTGCGCCAAGGTCCAGAACTTCCCGGGTGGCGGTTTCCGGGAGCTCTACGCCGCCCACCGCGAGGAATTCGGGCTGGCCGAGGACTCAGGTTGGCAGGGCACTGTCCCCGGTGTGCCGGGGTTGGTGATGGTGGCCCAGACCCATGTCTTCGGCGTCGATTGCTCCGATGCGACCCAACTCACCGCGGCCGAGATCGAGGGTCGCCGTCAGATGCGGGCGATGATGGATCTGATCCGCAAATACGGCGATGCGCCGGACCTGGCGCTGGTCGAACTGCCCTCCTATATCGGCATCCGCGAGACCCGACGCTTCCACACCGACCACATCCTCACCGAGGAGGAGGTCCTGTGGGGCAAGCGCTTCCCGGATGCCATCGCCAATGGCAGCTACCGCGTGGATGTACATCATCCCTCGGGTGGCGGGTTCCTCTTCAAGTATCTCGATGGTACCCAGCTTGACTACTGCGATGGCGGGCAGCGAATCCCCGGCAGGTGGCGACCAGAGACTGCCGAGAATCCGACCTTCTACCAAATCCCCTACCGCACGATGACCAGTGCCGCCTGCTCCAATCTCCTGTTGGCCGGGCGCATGATTGGCACCGACCGGGGCGCCTTTGGCGCGGTGCGCGTCATGGTGAACCTGAACCAGGTCGGCGAAGCCGCCGGAGTGGCCGCGCAACTGGCCCTCGCGAAGAACGGCCAGGTGCAGGAGGTGTGCCCAGACCAGCTCCGCAGGACTCTGGCCGACGGCGGCTCAGTGATCTTCTAGCAGCGTGCACGCCAGTCAGGGCGCCCAATTCATGTTGAGCTTCCGGCGCTGTAGAGCACAATCCCGCAGATAGAGGTTGATCAGGCTCTGGTAGGGAATGCCAGTCTCCTCGGCCATCGATTTGAAGTAGTCAATCACATCCACGCCCAAGCGCATGGTGACTGGCTTCTTCAGCTTGCTGGCGTAGGGATTGGGCTTGGACTCCGAGAAGTCGTATTGTGCTCTCATTGGAGATTCCCGTATTGGGTGCGCTCGTGCCGATCTGCCTTGCGAGCGGAGATGAGACGGATCACTTGGTCACCTTCGCGGCAGCAGTGACAGACCACCAGCACCCGTGAAACCATCGACAGGCCCAGCAGGACGAACCGGTCCTCTTCCCCCGAATGGTCGGGATCGAAGATGACGCGCGCGAATGGGTCAGCGAACGCAGTGGACGCCTCGTCGAGGGAGACGCCATGCTTGCGCTCGTTCACCGCCGCTTTGGCTGGGTCCCATTCGAACCTAATCATATGTACAATGTATGTATCATCGGATCGAATGGCAAGCGGACACAAGCGGGACTCCCGTCTCTTGGCACGGCGCTGTTGCCGGTTCCCCATGGGGACGGATGCAGCATGGGGGTCCGGGCCTTCGCCCGGTTACCTGGCGCCAGAGAGCCCAAGGTCGCTCAACGGGACACGGGAGATCCAGACATCCTCCTTGCCCATGGAATAGAGCACGTAGAGGTGCTTCCCGTGCACCAGGGCGCTCGGGTATTGGGCACCGCCGCCGCGACCGCGTACCAGCTTGCGGGGTATGTGCCACTCCTGCTGGCCGCACCGCAGCGCATAGGCACGGGAGAAGGTGTAGCCGTCGGCACTGACCGAGACCACCAGCGGATCGCGCCCGTAGTGATCGGGTTTGCCGGGGTTGTCGAAGGCGGGGGCCATCTGGTTGCCGATGAGCAACACCGTACCATCGGGCAGGGCCACGTTGGTCGTCAGGCTTGGCGAGTCGGGGATGTCCGTGGGATAGGCAGTCGGCCACGCCCGTCCATCGTCCGAGATGCTCACGTACAGCCGGTGGCTGTAGCAATCGTCGCGCATGAGCACGACCTGCCGGCCGTCCCTGGCCTGGTAGTAGGTCGCTTCGCAGAGGCGGTTGGTATCGATGCCCTTGGGCAGGCGCCGCCGGGGGAACTGCTCGCGAATGGCCTTGGCGAGTGGCGCGAATCGGAGATCGTCGCTGGGCGCCGCCTTGAACGTGAGTTGATCCTGTTCGGGGGGCGTCTTGCCGAGACAGAAGATCTCGCCCAGCGTGCCGTCGGGCAGGACCTCGCGGGCAAAGCGTCCGCGCCGCTCGCGGCGGCGGAACTTGTGCACCCGGTCGGGGCGCTCCCGGAAACTGGTCCGTTCGCTGTTCTCGAAGCCCACCACACTGTTTGCCGAGGCCAGCGCGAAGAGACGGTCCCCAACCACCTTCCAGCCGCCTGCTGTCAGCACGAAACCGGGTTCGTCACTGGGCTCCATGGGCATGGGCGAAGGGTACAGCTCGGTCCACTTCCGCCACGTCTCGCCATCGTCGGACCAACTCCAGAGCACCCGCTGGCCCGGACCATCCTCGCCGTGGCGATGGTTGCTCCACATGGCGTAGAATCGACCGCCATGATGGAAGAGGCGCGAATGGTGGCTGTAACCCCCGGTTTCCTGGGTCGCCAGATAGAGCTGGCGGTGTTCGGCCTTCTCCAGAATCGGGAAGCCAGCTCCCCGAACCCCAGCCTGCGGAGTGCCGCACTCCCACATGTGCCGAATCGGCGGCTCGAACTCGTCCCCGACCGACGTGATGGACAGCGACATGAACACCCCCAGCATCAGGCCCAGCCGACGCAACGTGTCGGCGAGACCAAACGACGATTCCAGGCAACGGCAATGAGTATCCATGCCACGAACATACACCCCCCGCCCAAGCCATCCCAGGCCGGCCCGCTTGCGACCGGTGTTCACAGCTCCGGTGGCGGGAGCGCCAAGTTGCCGAATGGACAACATGGACAACATGGACTGCGTGGACGATGGGCAGTATGGACAGCCCGTCCATGGTCCATGTCGTCCACTCCGTCCATGTCGTCCACTGGATTTGACATCCCGCCAGCGAAGCGCACGTTCAGAGAGGCACATACCTATCCACCGGAGCCCCCCATGACGCAGATCCTCGAAGGCGATGTCCTCTACCAGAATCCCCTCGCCTCCCCGATGGACATTGCGGGTTGGCGCATGGAGGGCGACGGGGCCACCAGCTTCCCGCAAGGTCGGCTGCGGCAGGAGAGCCTGCGACCGCCCGAGGACGGGCAAGATGCCAACATCGTGCACTGGTGCCCGGAGGTGTTCCCAGACCAGATTGCCATCAGTTGGGACTTCTGGCCGTTGCACGATCCTGGGTTGGCGATTCTCTTCTTCTCGGCGTCTGGCTGCAAGGGCGAGAGCATCTTCGATCCGTCCCTGGCTGCCCGTTGTGGCCCATACGGCCAGTACAACAACAGCGACATCAACGCCCTGCATATCTCCTACTTCCGGCGGCGGCTGGCGGGGGAGATGCTGCTGCATACCTGCAATCTGCGCAAGAGCAAGGGATTCCACTTGGTGGCCCAGGGCGCCGACCCGATCCCCCCGGCCCGCTTTGCTCGCGGCCCGTACAGCATCCGGATCGTCAAGGCCGGGCCGCTGGTGCAGTTCGCCATCGGCAGGGACAAGGCGTCCCTGATTCTCTTTGAGTGGCAGGACAATGGCGAGGACTACGGTCCCGTTCTGGGTGGAGGACGCATTGGCTTCCGGCAGATGTCTCCCCTGATCGCCGAGTATGCCAACCTGACCGTCCGCAAGGTCGAGATCGACGCCTGACAGAAGGAACCACCCCAATGAGAACCACCCGTTCCCTGATCGCTCTGCTGGGTCTGATCTTCTGCGCGCAGGTGCAGGCGACGAGTGTCTGGGTGGAGGGCGAGGCCGCCGACACCAAGACGACCAAGCCGCATCCGTGGTGGTACGACCAAGTCAAGAAGGACGTGCTTTCCGGCGGCGCGTGGCTATCTCACTTCACCGACGCGGGGCCCGGCGAGGCCAGCTTCCAGGTCAAGGTGCCCGCCAAGGGGAACTATGTGTTCTGGCTCCGAGCCAATCCGGTGAAAAGCAAGCTCGACTACCGCATCGACGAGGGCAAGTGGACGCCGGTCGATTTCCAGGGCGATGTGCGCGGGCAGATGAACATCGCTGCCGACAACAAGCCGGATCTGCGGTTCATTGCCTGGGTCAAGGTGGGCGCTGTGGCGCTTGAACCGGGCGTGCATGTCTTCCGCTTCCGTTTCCGGGGCGATCCCCAGAACCACGGGGCCATCGACTGTTTCTGCCTGTCGGACGACGGCTTTGTGCCCTCCGGCGCGACCAAGCCCGGTGGATCGGTGACGGCCACCAAGCCAGCCCCGCCCGAGGATGCCATCTGGATCGAGGGCGAGTCCTGCCAGGACACCACCATGAAGGGGCACAACTGGTACGACGATGTGAAGAAGGATGTGCTCTCCGGCGGACGCTGGCTGTCCCATTACAGCGGCAAGGCCGTGGGGCGCGCGGCCTACACCTTTGAGGCGCTGGTGGCGGACGATTATGTCTTCTGGCTTCGGGCCAATCCCCTGCGCAGCGGGTTGGATTGGCGGCTGGACAACGGGGAATGGCAGACCGTGGATTTCGCCAGCGACGCGCGCGGTCGGATGAACATTGCCAGCGACAACAAGCCCGACGTGCGGTTCATCGCCTGGGTCAAGCCGGGAACGGTGAAACTGGCCAAAGGCGAGCACCGCATCGAGTTCCGGGCGAACAACGCCAAGCTGCAGAATCATGCGGCCATCGATTGCTTTGCTTTTACCCGCGTCCCCTTCGTCCCCAGCGGCAAGGACCGGCCCAGCATCGCGGCCCCGGCCAAGCCGGACGACTGGTTCCCGGTGGTGTTCGACGATGATCCCTTCTCCCCCCAATCGGTCACCGACATGTCGCGTCTGGTGGAGGCGCCTGCCGGCAAATACGGCTTCCTTCAAGCCGATGGCGACAGCCTGCGCTTCGCCACCAGTGACCGGGCCGTGAAGTTCTGGGGTGTGAATGCCAACCTCGATGCGCGCGCCACGCCCGAGCAGATGGTGCAGCGGGCCCGCTGGCTGCGGAAGCACGGCATCAACCAGGTGCGTCAGCACACCATGATCGGGTCCGTGGGCCTGCTGCGCGCCGACGGCACGTTCGATCCCACGAAACTGGACCGCTACGACCGCTGGTTCGCCGCCCTGAAGGAGCAGGGGATCTACTCGGTCTGGTCGGTCGTCTACCCCCACCATGGGGCGTTTCTGCGCCCGCAGGACGGTCTCCCCAAGGACCGTTTTGACGAACTCAACCAGTCCGACAAGGGGCGGGATGGCAGCAAGGTCCCCATCGTCAGCAACGACTACATCAACTTCGACCGCCAGTTGCAGGATCTCTCCCTACGCTACTCCAAGCTCCTGCTGAACCACAGGAATCCCTATACTGGCTTGGCCTACAAGGACGATCCGGCGCTGGGCACAGTCGAGTTCCAGAACGAGAGCAACATCTTCTTCCACACGCTCAACGAGCTGCGGTCCAAGGCGGACGAGCATCCCTACTACAGCCGCTTGCTACGCCGGGGGTTCTTTGCCTTCGTCAAGGAGAAATACCGCACCCGCGAGGCCGTGGCCAAAGCCTGGAACGACAAGTGGGACCGCGATGACAAGTGGGAGCAGGGCGAACTGGGCCTCATGGCAGCATACCACTGGGGCACCGATGGCCCCCTGCATGAGTTCAAGGGCCAGACCCGTCGCTGCGGCGACTACATCGCCTACCTGGAAGGCATTCAGCGTGGCTACTACGAGCGACGGGAGAAGGAACTGCGCGGGATCGGCTTCCACGGCGTGACTGTGACCACCGCTTGGTTCGGGGCGGGCTCGTCGAACCTGGCCAACCTGTACTGTGACACGGCGGCGGGGATGATCGACCGCCACAACTACTGTGGTGGCGGCGCGGGTCGGCACAGCATTGTCGAGGGCAAGGCGAGTACCATGACCCACCTCGCCGAGCCCGGTGGGGGGCTGTTCAGCATCGGCTTCACGCAAGTGGCGGGCAAGCCTTTTGGAGTGAGCGAGTGGAGCATGACGCCGCCGGCCGCCTTCAAGGCCGAGGCCGCGCCGCTCCTTGCCTTCTACGGTATGGGGCTGCAGGGGTGGGATTCGAGCAGTCACTTCTCCTGCGGCGCCGCGCGCATGGGTGCGGGCTGGCCCGGATTGAGCAAGTACGTGAGCCAGACGCCCCACTACATGGGGCAGTTCCCGGCGCTTGCGCTGGCGGTCCACCAAGGGCATCTCAAGGAGGGCCAAGTGGTGGCTTCGCGCCTGGCCACGGCGAAGGAACGCCATGCCGGACGCGATGTGCTCGGCGGCGCGATCGTCGCCACTGATCACGACTACAAGGAACTGGCCCGCAACCTCGCCACACCGGCGGAGAACCTCGCCATCGGGCGGGTTCTGGTTGGCTTCGGGGATGCCCCGCAGGCAGTCGATCCGGCCCCGTTCTGGGATCGCGAAGGGAAGATCCTGACCGCGACCACCCGCGAGCTCCGTTGGGACTATGGGCAGCGCCTGGTGCAGGTCTGTGCGCCCAAGACGCAAGGGCTGATCGGCTTTGCCGGAGGCAGGAAGATTGCGCTTCCGGATATGCAACTGACTGTCAAGACCCCCTTCGTGTCGCTGCTTTTCACGGCGCTGGACGACCAGCCTCTGCGGCAAGCCAAACGCATTCTGGTCACCGCCATGGCTCGCGATAGGCAGACTGGCAGCAAGTACAACGCCGACTGGTCGGCGCTGGAGACCATCGGCGGGCCGCCGCTACTGATGGAGCCGGTGCAGGCCACGATTCGCCTCGCTGGCGCCAAGCCCAGCCAGATCCGCCCGTTGGACGTGTATGGTGTGCCCCGCAATGCCTCCGTTGCCGTCGAGGACGATGGCACGTTCGTCATTGATGGCACCCACAAGACCTACTACTACGAGATCCGTCGATGAACACCCGCCTGCTGCATGCCATTGCCCTGGTTGCCGCCCTCACGGCCCTGGCGGATGAACCCAAGGGGAAGACGACCATGAAGCGTCTGGTCTACAAGAGCGATTTCGTGAACATGGATGACTTCTGGGCCGAGGGCGGCGAGGGTGCGTCGGTGGAGGATGGGCGACTGCGCCAGAAGGCCAATCCCCCCGAGAAGGGCCCCGGCTATGTGAGCACGATCTGGTGCCGCAAGCCGATGCCTGAGAATGTGGAGGTCCACTTCAAGGCCTGTGTTTTGGCGTCGGTGACTGGCGTCAACAACATCAACTTCTTCCTCCACTACCGGCATCCAAAGGGACTCTTCGAGACGCGGGAGGAGCGCGCCGATGGGGGCTACAAGCGCTATCACGGGCTGGATGGCTACATCTTCACCTTCCTCCGCGACACCAAGGGCGAGCCAAATGCCGATGGCAAGCAGAAGGCGCGTGGCCGCATGCGGCGCTGTCCCGGCTTCAAGCTGATCGACGAGACCTTCCAGGGCACCTGCGAGGTGGGGCAGGTCTACGAGATCATGATCCGCAAGGTCGGCGGGCAGCTCTCCTACTGGGTCGATGGCAAGAAGATCCTGGAAGCCGTCGATCCCAAACCCCTGCCTGGCGGCCTGCTTGGCTTCCGCACCTTCCGCACCCACCTTTGGTGGTCTGACCTGCGGGTCTTCGATCTCGGCAAGACGCCGCAGGCCAAAGACTGACAGTCAGCGGCCCAATCGCTCATCGATCAGGTGCAAGAGACGCCGAACCACCCCCCGGTGCTCGGCGCGCGCGGCCAGGTTGACCCGTTCGCCGGGGTCACTGGCCAAGTGATGGAGCATGATGCCGTCATCGTCGGGAAAGCGGCTCGCGTCCTTGGCATCACGGAAGACGGCCAACTTCCAGTCCCCGTCGCGGACCATCACGTAGCGGTCGCCGTCGCGGTACTGCCAGATACCGAAGTCGATCTCGCTGAACACGGGCTTTGCTTCCGGCTCGCCTCCCTGGCGAAGGACGGCTGCCAGGCTCGCGAAGTCGACCGGCTGCTCCCCCTCCAGGCCCGCGAGTTCCAGGCAGGTGGGTAGAACGCTACCGGTGCTGACCGGGGTCTGGACCATGCCGGGCTCGATGCCGGGCCCGGCAATCAGGAAGGGAACACGGGCGGACGCCTCGTAGAAGCTCTGCTTCTGCACGAACCCGTGGTCGGCCAGGTGGCAACCATGATCGGAAGCAAAGACAATGATGGTGTTCTCAACCGCCCCCAGCTCCGCAAGCTGCGCGAGGAACCGGCTGAGGACCGCGTCCACGAACGCCACCCGACCGTAGTAGACCTGTCGCATGCGGCGGATCTGCTCGGGCGTCAGCCGCCAACTGCCCGCTGTCTCGCAGAGGTGCTCGCGGATGGGGGCGGGGAGATCGAGTTCGTTTTGAGAGTCGATGGGCAACTCGATGACGTCCGGGTCGATGAGCGTATCATAGGGAGCGGGGGCCAGCACGGGCGTGTGTGGCGCATTCAGGCTCAGCCGCAGGAGGAAGGGCTGGTCCGGGGGCTGCTCCCGCAACCAGTCCACCGCCAGTTGGGCGTTCTTCGCTTCGGCAGTGTCAGCCATCGTGCCGGGGAAGCGTCCGGCCAAGATCCAATGGCGGAATTCGGTCGGATAGTAGACGACGCCCGCCGCCTCTTCGTCCACAGGAACGCGGAACTGCATATATCCGGAGTGGCTGTCTAGCACCGAGCCCCCCTCCAACGGGAATGCGGGGATTTGAGGGCAGTTGTAGTGGTGCTTGCCGAAGCTCGCCACGCCATAGCCTGCCTGCACAAAGGGCGCGGTCAGGAACCGAGCCCGTTCCGGGGCCAAGCGATGGTGGTTGTTCAGTACCTCGAGGCGACTGTTTCGCTGCCCAGTCAGCATGGCCGCCCGAGCCGACACGCAGACGGGACTGGGCGTGTAGGCCGAGGCGAAGCGAACTCCCTGCTCCCCCAGGCGGTCCAGACACGGCGTGTGGGCCCAAGGCGCACCGTAGCACCCCACGCTGTCAGCCCGTTGCTCATCGGTCAGAATCCAGAGAATATTCGGTCTGGGCACTGTGTTATCCTGTATGGTCAACTGCAGTGGGCGTCTCACCGTTCCGAGGCACCCCTGCTACTGGTACCATGCTATTGTGGGTGTCGCAAGCCTGCCCGTCCGGCTCCCGCAATGCCTCAGTCACGGGTGGGGTCCGGAAGCGGGGCCAGCCCCGAAACCCCGCCGGGGAGACTTGTCTCCCCGGACCCAACGCGACCGCCACCGCTGGCGCGCCGACCGACAGTCGGGGACGGGTGTGGAGACCAGCGCCTCGCTCACACCCGCCGAGAGGGGCCGCCACCCGTGTGTGTCCTGCCGTATGTCCTATGCAGGCGTGGTCCCAATCAGTCCCCCAGCGTGGCGCCGCCGCGCACCTGGCAGG
>JABGQJ010000210.1 GCA_018648945.1 Victivallales bacterium | reverse complement strand
CCCATGCCGATGCGCCGTAGTTTTCCCATTCGCTGTTCAGGGCTCGATGTTCGCCTCTTCCATCGGCGAGATCCTTGACACTTCCCGGGCCAGGTGGTACATGTGTCTAGTCTCCAGGATATGGTGGATTCGGCGCGGCGAAGTATCTGAGATTCCCTCGGCAGGCTGGCATGTCTCGGCATCAGGTCCCTGCGCTCTCACCCTCGGAAGGAAGGATTTCCCCCCATGAAGCGAATCATTCAGTTCACCCTTATCGAGTTGCTCGTGGTCATCGCCATCATCGCGATTCTTGCGTCCATGCTGCTGCCCGCACTCGCGCAAGCGCGCGAGAAAGCCCGTTCCATTACCTGCACCAGCCAGCTCAAACAGCTTGGCCTGTACCACATGCTCTATGCTGACAACAATGACGAGCAATTCACGCCCGTATACAACACCTCAACTGGCCGCGTGTGGCCGCAGTTGATCCAGGGAGTCACCGGCATCGCGCCAGCCGATGAGCCGATGTACGAATGTCCAAGCCGTAGTGTCCCTGCGACATACTCCAATGGTGCAGACACCCACTACGGAATGACGTGTGGGACGTTCAAGCAGACCCGGGGTCTTTGTGGCAGCGCGGGGTTGTCCCTTGCCTGCTACAAGCTTCCCTCCACTACGGTCCTGCTTGCCGAATCCACCAACAACGGCTGGACCCCCACAGGCCGCGGTCATTACCGCACCCTGGAATACGGCCACGGCTGGGCCATGTCCCCCCACGGAGATGGAACGCGGCGGAACATCCTTCTCGTCGACGGCCATGTGGAGCAGTACAACAGGACCCAGGACCACGACCTGAAGTGCTGGCGGACCAAGCCAATCGACACCAAGTAGCATTCCTCTCGGCATACAGATTGCCGACGCGTAAGGGGATCGGGTCCGGCCCTCGCAGAGCCAGAGACCGATGCTGTGACCGCCGGCCGTTGCTTGAGCGCCCCCATGTCCACCCGCGTGGGTAGCGGACATTGCCCGAGGAGCCGCTTTTTGAGGCGGGCAGGCTTGCCAATCGGGAGGGAGCATGTACATAGTGATAGGGTTGGGATTCCTGCCGTCCAGACACGTTCCCAGGCGCAGGTGTCCCGACGCCTTTACTGCGGCTCTGCGGAACACCCATCGTGTCCCTGAGAATATACCCATCAAGGAGAATGAAAAATGGCACGCCCCGTCACCATCTTCACTGGCCAGTGGGCCGATCTGTCCCTTGAGGAAGTCTGCAAACTGATGGCCGACATCGGCTACGACGGCTTGGAACTGGGCTGTTGGGGCGACCACTTCGACGTGGACGAGGGTGCCAAATCCCAAGCCTACTGCGACGACAAGCTGGCCATGCTGGAGCAGTACGGGCTGAAGACATGGGCGATCAGCAACCACCTCGCCGGGCAGTTGGTCTGCGACATCATCGACGAACGGCACTACGGCTTCGCGCCCCCCGCTTGCGCAGGCGATCCAGCCGCCACGAAGGCTTGGGCCATTCAAGCGATGAAGAACACCGCCAAGGCCGCCGCCAATCTCGGCGTCAAGACCGTCTGCGGGTTTACCGGCAGCCCCATCTGGCACCTCATCTACAGCTTCCCTCCCTGCCTGCCTGGCCAACTCGACGCCGGCTACAAGGAGTTCGCCGAGACCTGGAAGCCAATCCTCGATGTCTTCGGCGAGAACGACGTGAAGTTCGCTCTCGAAGTGCATCCCACCGAGATCGCCTTCGACATCGCGTCTGCCGAACGGGCCCTGGCCGCCGTCGATGGCCACCCCTGCTTCGGCTTCAACTACGATCCCAGCCACTTTGGCTATCAGGGCGTGGACTACGTCAAGTTCATCCGCATGTTTGCCGACCGCATCTTCCACGTCCATATGAAGGACGCGTGGTGGGGCCATGGCGACGGCACCGTCGGGGTCTTCGGCGGCCATACCGATTTCGGCGATCCGAGCCGCTTCTGGGACTTCCGTTCCCTCGGGCACGGCGACATCAACTTCGAGGAAATCATCGTGGCCCTGAACGACACCCAGTACCAGGGCCCGCTTTCGGTCGAGTGGGAAGACGGTCGCATGGACCGCATCCACGGGGCCACCGAAGCCTGCGACTTCGTCAAGGCCGTGGACTTCAAGCCCAGCAACATCGCGTTCGACGGGCAGTTCGCCGGCGGCAACGACTAGCCCCCGACACGATCTTCACAGATCCACGATGCCGTGCGATCCTCCCGCAGAACCGGGAGGGTTGTGCGGCATTGTACTTTGCGACACAAATGTAACAAACCCCGCCGACACGACAAATATGTCGTACTGGCATATGGAACCTGATCTGGATGCCATGGGCGTCCACACGTTCACTTGAGGGGGTTTCCTGGTTGATTCCTCATGAAGACAGAGAGAACGGAAACTATGGCACGCGGTCTGCTTCACTCTGGCTCGACTCCATTGATGACGGTCCGTGAATGACCGCGTGGCAGCAGAATTCCGCGGACTAGGCTTGGACACCACCTACAGCAGCAGTCAACGGTTCTTTTCAGGAGCAGGCATAATGGAAACTCGTCGCCCCATGGAGTTTTTCGGAGAGAACACGTTCAGCCTCAAAATGATGCGGAACTACCTTTCGGAGACGGCCTACCGTTCTTTGGCCGCGACCATCTGCGAGGGACGTGCGCTGGACCCCGGCATCGCCAGTGAAGTGGCGGACGCGATGAAGACCTGGGCCATGGAGCACGGTGCCACCCACTACACCCATTGGTTCCAGCCCCTGACCGGTGCCACCGCCGAGAAGCATGAAGCCTTCCTGGAGCCGGACCGCGAGGGCGGCGCCATCGCCAAGTTCAGCGGCAAGGAACTGATCCAGGGCGAACCCGACGCCTCCAGTTTCCCCTCTGGTGGCCTGCGGGCAACCTTCGAGGCCCGTGGCTACACCGCGTGGGATCCCACCAGTCCCGCCTTCCTGCGCAAAGAAGGGGAACGGGCCCTGCTCTGCATCCCCACCGTCTTCTGTGGCTACAATGGCGAGGCGCTCGACAACAAGACGCCCCTGCTGCGTTCCATGGGTGCCCTCTCGACCCAGATGTGCCGCATGTCCAAGCTCTTCGGCATTGACCCCGAAGGCCGACGCGCCTACGCCACCCTGGGCGTGGAGCAGGAGTACTTCCTGATCGACCGCGTCTTCTACGAGCAGCGCCTCGATCTGATGCAGACCGGACGCACCCTCTTCGGCCGGACCCCCGCGAAGCATCAGCAGATGGACGATCACTACTTCGGCGTGGTCAAGCCCCGCGTGCTGGCCTTCATGCAGGATCTGGACGATGAGCTGTGGAAGCTGGGCATCCCCGCCAAGACCCGCCACAACGAGGTGAGCCCCGCTCAGTTCGAGATCGCCCCCGTGTTTGAGGAGCTTAACCTCGCGATCGATCACAACATGCAGCTCATGCAGATGTGCCGCGACGTGGCCGAACGCCACGGTCTGGTGTGCCTGCTGCACGAGAAGCCCTTCGCGGGCGTCAACGGCTCCGGCAAGCACAACAACTGGTCCGCTGACGGCCCCGATGGCAAGAACTGGCTCCGTCCCGGCAGCACGCCGGAGGAGAACGCCAAGTTCCTGACCATGATCTGTGCCCTGATGAAGGGGGTGGACGAGAACGCCGCCCTGCTGCGCTCCACCGTCGCCTCCGCCGGCAACGACCATCGCCTCGGCGCCAACGAAGCGCCCCCAGCCATCATCTCCATCTACCTGGGCGAGAAACTGACCGACATCCTCCTGCAGCTTGATCTTGACAACCCCCAGGACTCCAAGCATGACGGCATCGTCGAGCTTGGCGGCTCCTCCCTGCCGACGCTGCCGCGTGATGCCACCGACCGAAACCGCACCTCGCCCTTCGCCTTCACCGGCAGCAAGTTCGAGTTCCGGGCCGTCGGCTCCACCATGAACTGCGCCCCAGCCAACGTTGTCCTGAACACGATCGCAGCAGCGGCTCTGGACGACATGTGCAGTCGGGTGGAGTCCAGCATGGCCGCCGGCAAGGAGTTCTATCCTGCCCTGCAGGACGTCCTCCGCGAGATCGTGCATACCCACAAACGCATCCTCTTCGATGGTGACAACTACACGGCCGAGTGGAAGGAAGAGGCGGCCCGTCGCGGCCTCCCGAACTTGGTCACCACCCCCGAGGCCCTCGCCGTTCTGGGGGAGCCCGCGACTGCCGCGCTCTTCGAGAAGTACGGGGTGCTCACGGCGGCCGAACTCCACTCCCGCTGCGAGGTCTACAAGGAGGCCTACGAGGAGATCGTCTCCATCGAGTCCACCTGCATGGCCAACATGGCGCGCACCATGCTGGTCGCCCCCTGCTTCGCCTATGCTCGCGAATTGGCCGAGACCGCCGTTTCGCTCCAGGCCGTTGGCGCTCCAGGTGAGATCGCAACTGCCCTGGCAACCGAGGTGGCCACTGCCGCTGGCGAACTCGTGACCGCAATCGCCGAGTTGGAAGCATCGAACGAGAGCAAGAATCGCATCGAGGCGATGGGCAAGGTCCGCGAAGCGGCCGACTGCCTTGAGCACCTGGTTCCCGGCGACACCTGGCCCCTGCCAAGCTACGCCGACATGATGTTCCTCCAATAGGAGAGATATCGCCCACACTTCGTCCCATTCCACGCCCGGCTCCGATCTCGGAGCCGGGCCTCTCTACGCCGAGGAAAGTCGATGAGCGACCCGGGTCCCCACCAACAACCTGCCGGACTCCCCCGCCCGCAAGGCCTCTACGACCCACGCCACGAGCACGACGCCTGCGGGGTCGGCTTCGTGGCCAACATCGATGGCCGACGAGACCACAATGTGGTGGCGCGCGGCACCGAGGTGCTCAGTCATCTTCTCCATCGCGGCGCAGTTGGCGGCGATCAGAAGACCGGCGATGGTGCCGGCATCCTGATCCAGCTTCCCGATGCCCTGTTCCGGGTCGAGTGCCCGGCCTTGGGGATCGAGCTTCCGCCCGAGGGCGAGTACGGCGTCGGCATGTTCTTCCTGCCGCGCGACGAAGCCAAACGTCGATACTGCCTGCAGCTGGTCGGAGACACGGCAACGTCCGAATCACTGAAGATCCTCGGCTGGCGGTCGGTACCGGTCGATGCCAGCGTGATTGGCGGGCAGGCCCTCGAGGAAATGCCCGTGATCGAGCAGTGCTTCTTCACGGCGGCTGGCCTTTCTGGCTCCGCGTTGGAGCGCAAGCTCTACGTCGCCCGCAAGGTGCTGGAGCGCGGCGTGCGCAAGCTTGGCGGCGAGCGCCCCATGTACATCAACAGCCTTTCCTCCCGGACCATCGTCTACAAGGGGCTCCTCATGGGCGGGCAACTGTCGGCCTTCTACGAGGATCTTCGCCGCGAGGAAGCCGTCAGCGCCGTGGCTCTGATCCATCAGCGCTACAGCACCAATACGTTCCCTTCCTGGGAACTTGCGCAGCCCTTCCGGTACCTGGCCCACAACGGCGAGATCAACACCCTGCGTGGCAATCAGAACCATATGCGCAACCGCGAGAAGGACCTGGCGAGCGAGCTGTTCGGCGACGACATCAAGAAGCTCCTGCCGATCCTGGACGAAAGCGGCAGCGACTCGGCGCAGCTCGACAACGCGCTGGAGCTGCTTGTGGCCGCCGGACGCCCCCTGGCCCATGCCATGATGATGCTGGTGGCGGAGGCCTGGGGGCCGATGTACGCCATGAGCCCCGACCAACGCGGGTTCTTCGAGTACCACGCGGGCCTGATGGAGCCTTGGGATGGCCCGGCTGCCCTGTCCTTCACCGACGGCAAGAGCGTCGGTTGCCTGCTCGACCGGAATGGTCTGCGCCCCGTCCGCTACACCATCACCCGCGATGGCTTCATCGTCCTCGCCTCCGAGACCGGAGTGCTCGATTTCGCCCCGGAGGAAATCGTGGAGCGCGGTGCCCTGCGTCCTGGCCAGATGATGCTGGTGGACGCCGAGCGAGGCCGCGTGATCCACGACCACGAGATCAAACACCTCTGCGCGCGTTCCCAGCCCTACCGCCGGTGGGTCGAGGAAAACCGCATCGACCTGCATGGCTTCTACGGCGCCGTCGGCGCGGTCGAACCCGACCATGAGACGCTTCTTGAACGGCAGCGCCGCTTCGGCTACACCCGCGAGGACGTGGATTTCACGATTCGTGGCATGGCGGAAACCGGACATGAGCCGATCAGTTCCATGGGCGCGGATGTGCCTCTTGCCATATTCTCCGAGAAGCCACAGCTGCTCTACAACTACTTCAAGCAGCTCTTCGCGCAGATCACCAACCCCGCCGTTGACCCGATCCGCGAGGAACTGGTCATGTCCCTGATGACCTTCATCGGCAATCACGGGAACATCCTGGAGGAGAAACCCGGGACCGCGCACCTGATCAAGCTGCGGCACCCCATCCTCTCGAACGAGGATCTGCGGCGACTGCGCAAGCAGAACATGCCGGACTTCCAGGCTGTCACGCTCGATACGGGGTTCCTGGCGGGCGGTGACGGCGCCGCGCTCAAACAGGCCATCGAGGATCTCTGCCGCCGCGCCGAGCGAGCCGTCCGGGGCGGCAAGCGACTGGTGGTTCTCTCCGACCGGAAGCTCACGGCGGAACAGGCCGCGATTCCGGCGCTGTTGGCGGTGTCCGCCGTCAACCAGCACCTGGCCCGGCAGGGCCTGCGCACCAACTCTGGGCTCATCGTCGAGTCTGGCGAGCCGCGCGAGGTCATGCACATGGCCCTGCTCCTTGGCTTCGGGTCCACGGCGGTCAACCCATATCTCGCCTTCGAGACGGTTGCCGACCTGGCCATGAGCGAGGAACTGGGCGAGACGCGCGATGTGGCCCGGGCGATCGAGAGCTACATCAAGGCCATCCGCAAGGGCCTGCTCAAAATCATGTCCAAGATGGGGATCTCCACCCTGCGCAGCTACCGCAGCGCCCAGGTTTTCGAGGCCATCGGCATCAAGGCTGAGGTGATCGACCAATACTTCACCGGGGCCGCGTCCCGCATCGAGGGGCTGGGGCTGGACGAGATCGCGGCCGAGGCGAATGCCCGGCATGCGGAGGCCTACCACAACGTCAAGCCCTGGGCCAGGGACATCCTGCCAGTTGGCGGGCGCTTCAGCTACCGCAACGAGGGTGAGCGACATCTGTGGACCCCCGACACCGTCCACAAGCTCCAGCAGGCCACTCGCACCGGCAACGCCGCCCTCTACCGCGAATACGCCGCGCTGATCAACAACCAGGCCAAGCAGCAGTTCACGCTGCGGGGCATGTTCCGCTTCAAGGAGCGCCAACCCGTGCCGCTCGGCGAGGTGGAGCCTGCCGCCGAGATCGTCAAGCGCTTCGTGACCGGGGCCATGTCCTTCGGCTCCATCAGTCGCGAGGCCCACGAGACGCTCGCCATCGCCATGAACCGCATCGGCGGGATGAGCAATTCAGGTGAAGGTGGAGAGGACCCTGCCCGCTACCAGCCCCTGCCCAACGGCGATAGCCGCTGCAGCGCCATCAAGCAGGTGGCCAGCGGTCGCTTCGGCGTCACCATCGAGTACCTGGTGAACTGTCGTGAACTGCAGATCAAGATCGCCCAGGGCGCCAAGCCCGGCGAGGGTGGCCAGCTGCCCGGGCACAAGGTGAATGCCGAGATCGCGCGGGTGCGTCACTCCACCCCCGGCGTCACCCTCATCTCCCCGCCGCCGCACCACGACATCTACTCCATCGAGGACATCGCCCAGCTCATCTTCGACCTCAAGAACGCCAATTCCAAGGCACGCGTGTCGGTCAAGCTGGTCTCCGAAGCCGGCGTGGGCACGATCGCTGCGGGTGTCGCCAAGGCCAAGGCAGACATGGTCCTGATCAGCGGCTTCGACGGCGGTACGGGGGCCTCCCCCATGTCCTCCATCCACCACGCCGGCGCCCCCTGGGAACTCGGCCTGGCCGAAACCCAGCAGACCCTGGTACTGAACAACCTGCGCGAGCGCATTCGGGTACAGACCGACGGTCAGCTCAAGACCGGTCGCGACGTGGTCGTGGCGGCCCTGCTGGGTGCCGAGGAGTACGGTTTCGCCACCACTGGCCTGGTGGTCAGCGGCTGCGTCATGATGCGCTGCTGCCACAAGAACACCTGTGCAGTCGGGGTGGCCACGCAGGATCCAGAACTGCGCAAGCGATTCCGCGGCAAGCCGGAGTACGTGGTCAACTTCATGCACTTCATCGCCGAGGAGGTGCGGGAATACATGGCCGAGCTGGGCTTCCGCACCATCGACGAGATGGTGGGGCGCACCGATTGCCTGGAAATGGCCGATGCGGTGGATTTCTGGAAGGCCCGCGGGCTGGACTACTCCCGCCTCTTGGACGTCCAGTTCCCCGCCGACGCCCCCAAACGGTGCCTGGCAAAGCAAGCGCATGACCTGACCACGGCGCTGGACATGGACCTGATCGAGGCGGCCAAGCCGGCGATCGAGAATGGCGAGCCGGTCGTCATCGAGCGGGAGATCCGCAACGCCAACCGGACGGCATGCACCATGCTCTCCGGCCGTCTAGCCGAGAAGTATGGCCTGAAGGGGTTGCCCGAAGACACCATTCGCCTCAACTTCCGCGGGGCGGCCGGGCAGAGCTTCGGCGCCTTTGCGGCCCACGGCCTGACCATGACGCTCCGGGGCGAGGCCAACGACTACGTCGGCAAGGGCCTGTCCGGCGCCAAGATCATCATCAAGCCCGAAGACGGCGCCACCTTCGATCCCTCCCGCAACATCGCGGCAGGCAACGTGCTGCTTTATGGCGCGACCTCCGGCGAGTTGTACGTGAACGGTCGGGTAGGCGAACGCTTTGCCATCCGGAACAGCGGCGCCCGCACGGTCGTCGAAGGCATCGGCGACCATGGTTGCGAGTACATGACTGGTGGTCGCGTGGTGATCCTCGGACCGACCGGCATCAACTTCGGTGCCGGCATGAGCGGCGGCCTTGCATACGTCTACAGCGAAGGCCGCGAATTCGACAACCGATGCAATCTCGACATGGTGGACCTCGAACTTGTGAACGAGCCTCAGGACGTCGCGGAACTGCGCGAGCTCGTCGAGAACCACCTGCGCTACACGGGTAGCCAGAAAGCCCAGCGAATCCTCGACAACTGGGAAGACGAACTGCCCAAGTTCGTCAAGGTATTCCCCATGGAATACCGCCGCGTGCTCGGCTTGATGACCCCCGAAGACGAACAGACCGACCGCGAAGAGGTGATCCATGGGTAAGACAGGCGGATTTCTGGAATTCGACCGGCAAGAGCCGGGCTATCGGCCCAAGGAGGAGCGCATCCGCGACTTCCGCGCGGTCGAGAAGCGGCTCTCCGAGAAGGACCTTCACAACCAAGCGGGCCGCTGCATGAACTGCGGCATCCCCTTCTGCCATGGCACAGGCTGCCCGGTGGGGAACGTGATTCCCGAGTTCAACGACATGGCCTACCGGGGCAAGTGGCAGGAAGCGCTCAACATTCTCCTGGCCACCAACCCCTTCCCGGAGTTCACCTCCCGCATCTGCCCCGCGCCCTGCGAGGCCTCCTGCGTGCTGGAACTCAGCAACGGCGAACCGGTGTCCATCCGCGAGATCGAGAAGGCGGTGATCGAGACTGGCTTCGAGCGCGGTTACATGAAGTCCCGTCCCCCCGCCGAACGCGGCGGGAAGCGAGTGGCCGTCATCGGCTCCGGGCCTGCGGGCCTGGCGGCGGCCCAAATCCTGAACCAACTCGGACACACCGTTGTCGTTTACGACAGGAGCCACCGACCCGGCGGCATCCTCCGCTACGGCATCCCGGACTTCAAGCTCGAAAAGGGCGTGATTGACCGGCGGACCAAACTCATGGCCGAGGAGGGGGTGGAGTTCGAGAACGACGTCACGGTCGGGGTCGATATCTCTTACCGCTACCTGGAGACCCGGTTCGATGCAGCCGTCCTGGCCGCCGGCTCCCAGACTCCGCGCGACCTGCCGGTCCCCGGCCGGGATCTGCAGGGCGTTCACTTTGCCATGGAACTACTCGTCTGCCAGAACCGCAAACTAGCGGGCGAAACCGTCTCCCCCGAGCAGGACATCGACCCCAAGGGCAGGAATGTCCTGGTTATCGGTGGCGGCGACACCGGCAGCGATTGCGTTGGCACCTCCCTCCGCAACGGGGCCAAAAGCGTGACCCAGATCGAGATCATGCCCAAGCCCCCGGAGGAACGCGACGGAAGCACGCCCTGGCCCCAATGGCCCCTCAAGCTGCGCACCTCCAGCAGCCACAAGGAAGGCGGCTGGAGACTGTGGCAGACATCCGCCACGACCTTCGTGGACGATGGCGATGGCCACGTGGTCGCCGCCGACTGCGTGGAGGTGGAGGTCACCTTCGACCAAGGACGCCCCAGTTTTGCCCCCAAGGCGGGTACCGAGTTCAGGATCGAGGCCGATCTCGTCTTCCTCGCCATGGGCTTCACCGGCCCCGCCCCGAACCCCATGTTCGACGACCTCGGCATCGAGAAAGGCCCCCGTGGCGGCATCGCCGTGGATGCGCTGCACATGACCAATGTGCCCGGCATCTTCGCCGTCGGCGACATGTCCCAGGGCCAGTCTCTCGTCGTTCGGGCGATGGCCGACGGCCGCGACGCCGCCATCCACGTCGACGAATGGCTCAAGGCCCAGCCCCAAGACTGAGCCTCCCCGTATGTAGTACACGCTTCAACGTGCTTTTCGCCCCCCGGGAGCAGGCCAAAGTCTGTACTACGAACGGTTTGCCGCCCAGGCATTCCTCCAGGTACGTAGTACACGCTTCAGCATGCTGTTCGTTCCCCGGGAGCAGGCTAAAGCCTGTACTACGAACGGGTTACCGCCCAGGCATTCCTCCAGGTACGTAGTACACGCTTCAGCGTGCTTCTTGCTTCCGAAGGGCAGGCTAAAGCCTGTATCACAAATGGGTTATCGCCCGAGGAATGTTCCATTTCGTGTCGTCTACCCAGTGGTGC
>JABGQJ010000021.1 GCA_018648945.1 Victivallales bacterium | reverse complement strand
CGATGTGAGACTTGTTGCCGCAGGTATCGTCCGGATGGGTGTGCGTGTGGCCACCCAACCAGAGATCAAGGGTGCCGGGGTGGGCTTCCAGGTAGCGCTCGAAGGCCTGGGCATCAGGGACGCTGTCGACGAAGTAGAGATACGAGGCGCCGATGGGCGTGCCCTGCGGTTTGTGCCCGTGGTAACGCGAGATCCACTCTCCGGCGTCGTCCTTCTGCATCCCTTCCCACTCGCCGGAGGCCACGGTGGTGTCCTTCAGCATGTAGTGGTGGGCGGAGACGACCAGACCATCCGGATTGGCCGCCACCTGCTCCTGCCACCAGGCAAAGGTCTCGCCGCTGACCACGCCGGAGGGATTGCCGCCGACCTTGCCGTCGAGGTCGCCGCGGCCAATGGTCTGGGATGGCTCGTTGATATCGCTCATCATCAGGAAGGTCAGGTTGCCGACTTGGAACTGGTAGCGCTCCCAGGTGCCGGCGACGGGGTAGGGCCGCCGTCCGGCATGGACGCCGCTGGTCTCGGGATGTTCGCCCATGGGATCGACCCACTTCTGCCACCACCAGCCAGGCGCCTCGCGCAGACCATTGCGGTCGTGGTTGCCGCAGACGTTGTAGATGTCCTCGCGACGGTGTTTTTGGAGCGCGCCGAACTGACGGATTGCTTCCTCGCCCTCGTCGTTCTGGGGCACGGTTTGGCCGCCGGACATGTCGCCGATATCGATGGCGACATCCCAGTCGAAGGGCGGCGCGCCAGCGGCATCGCCGCCCTCGCTTTGGCGGATCGCGTCGGCCAGGCTTTCTCGTCCACGCGTGAGATCGGTCCCCACATGGGCGTCGCCCCAGACCCAAAGCCGGAATTCCCTTGCCATCTCTAACCTCCCCTTTGTAACCACTTTTTTGGGGTGATCTTCAGTTGCGGGTGGTGCTGGAGGAAGGTGCGCAGGGCGTCGCGAGCGGCGAGGCGGGTATTGCGCTTCTTGCTGGCCGGTTGCTCGAGAATCCTGGTGAGCTCCGGGAAGCGCCCGCCGCCGCCAGCGGCCGTGTAGCTGTTGAAGGCAACCAGGAGGCGCCCGTCCTTGCCGATGAACGCTGTCGGGACGGGCCCCAGCTTGGCCCCCGCTTCCCCTACTCTGGCGGTCACGCCATAGAGCCCGCAGAAGACGTAGCTCTTGCGGTTGTGCCATTGCTCGGCGACGACTAGCTCCAGCTCTGCGGGCGTGAGGCGGGCCGTGTAGATGTCGTTCTCGTAGGGAATCAGGCCGAAGAGGTGGGCCTCGGTCACGGGCCCCTTGCCAAGCGAGAGGTCCGAGAGCTTGCCGTGGATGACGACCGGGCATTTGGCGGCTTCGGCAAAGACGCGGCAGAGCAGTTCGCCCGTGCCGCAGTCGATGCCGGGGGTGCCGGTGGCGGAGATCTCAGCGGTCACTGTTCCCACTTCCCGGCCCGCCGTCTTCCGGGCGTGGTCGAGCATCGGGGCGACGGCCTTGGCGACTCGTGCGTCCTGGGGGGTGTCGGCGGTTGGTTTGACCAGCTGTGATTCGACGCTGAGTACGCGGTGCCTGCCCACGTCGATCTTGAGATCGACCTGGACCAGAGCTTCGCCGTGTGGTGGTGGCTGGGCGTACCAGGTCTTCATACCCAGGCGGCGGCCAGGGCGCGGACGGTGCGTGTGGCCCCCCAGTATGAGGTCGAGTTCCGGGAAGAGGCGGACGAGGGCGGGGATTTCGTTCACCTGGCGTCGATCCTCCTCCATCCAGCCTTGATGGATGGCCAGCACGATGGCGTCGGGTCGGGCGCGGAGGATGGCGGGCATGGCGAGGCGCAGTTGATCGGCGACCAGATCGACCTGGAAGCGGGTGGCATGTTCCGGGTACCAGTGGCGCAGGTAGCTGGCGTTGGCGCCGATGATGGCGACGCGGGCGCCCCCCTTGGTCACCATTCGCCACGAAGTCCAGGAGCGCGGCGTGCCGGTCAGGGAAATGTGGACATTGCCGCAGAGCAGGATCCCGGTGAAGGCGTCGCACAGTTCCACGTAGCGCTTCAGGCCGAAGTCGAACTCGTGGTTTCCGGGGATCCAGAAATCGTAGCCGACGGCATTGAGCATTGCCGGTCCGATTCCGCCCTGGGTCGAGACCCCGAGCAGCGTTCCCTGACAGGTGTCGCCGCAGTCGATGACCAGAGTGCGCTCTGGTCCCGCTTCTTTGCGGAGACGGTTGATCAGGGTGGCGATGCGCAGCCAGCCGCCGGACTCTGGGTCGCGGCGGCTGTGATCGACCGCCGCGTGGAGGTCGGCGGTCTGGAGGATGCGGAGATCGACGGTCTGGGCCAGAAGGCCCAGGCCGAGGAGGAGAAGCGGTGCGCCTAGGCGCAGGCCTGCCCGCGTGCTAGTCATTGAGCCGGTTCAGGTCTTCTTTGCTGAGGAACCGCTCGAATTCCTGCTTGTTCGAGGCCTTCATGAAGGCCTCGTAGCCGGTGATGCGTCCCTCGTCCATGAGTCGCATGAGGTCATTGTCCATGGATTTCATCCCGCGCCCGGTCGATTGCTCGATGATGCTGCGGATATTGGAGATCATTCCCTCGCGAATGGTCGAGCCAAGAGCCTCGTGATGGAGGAGGATTTCGTGGGTGGCCACTCGCCCCTTGCCGTCGGCGGTACGGCAGAGCAACTGGGAGATCACCGCGCGCAGCGACTGGGCCAGCATGGCACGGATCTGTGGCTGCTCGTCGGCGGGGAAGGCGTCGATGATGCGGTCGACGGTTTTGGGCGCGTTGTTGGTGTGCAACGTGCCGAAGACCAGGAGCCCCATGGCCGCGCAGGAAAGCGCGAGGCTGATGGTCTCCAAGTCGCGCATCTCGCCGACGAGGATGATGTCCGGGTCGGCACGCATGGCACCGCGCAGGGCGACGGCGAAGGAATCGGTGTCCGAGCCCACTTCGCGCTGGACGATGACCGATTCCTTGTTGCGGTGGACGAACTCGATGGGATCCTCGATGGTGATGATGTGCTTGTGGTAGCGCGTGTTGATGTAGTCCATCATCGCCGCCAGGGTGGTGGACTTGCCGCTCCCGGTTGGCCCAGTCACCAGCACCAGTCCGGCAGGATACTCGCAGACTTCGCTGAGCACGGGGGGCAGGTTGAGGTCCTGGATGGTCAGGACCTTGGTGGGGATGACGCGGAGGACGGCGCCGGGGCCGAAGTGGTTGAACATGAAGTTCGTCCGGAAGCGGGCGACGTCGCGGATTTCGTGCGCGAAATCCTGGTCCCGGTTCTCGTTGAACCATTCCCACTTGTCCTCGGGGCAGATCTCGTGGAGAATGCCCTCCATCTCATCGGCTGAAATCGCGGCCTCGTCCAGGGCGTGGAGATCGCCGTTGACGCGAATCTTTGGGGGGAGGCCACTGCAGAGGTGCAGGTCCGAGCCGCCACGGTCCACCATCGTAAGCAAGAAATCGTCGATTCTGGGCATGGTTGCCATCCTCTGGGGATACGGTTACTTGCGGCCGAAGCCCCAGCCCCGCTTCTTGGTGTTCAGTCCGGCGGCCTCAGCGGCCATGCGGGCCTCGTTCTGCTGCATCTGCCGGGTCAGTTCCTCGCTGTCCACCAGCGGGGTGGTCTGCTCGAAGGTGCGCATGCCGGCCATGTAGAGATCGACGTAGGACTGTTCCATGGTGGACATGCCGATGTTGCGCCCGGTCTGGATGGTGGAGGGAAGCTGGAAGGTCTTGCCCTCGCGAATGAGGTTGGACACAGCCAGCGTGCCGAGCATGATCTCGGCGGCGAGCACGACGCCCGTGTTGTCCCGGTTGGGCAGAAGTTGCTGGCAGATGACGCCTTTGAGGCTCTCCGAGACCATGGAGCGAATCTGGGCCTGCTGGTTCGGCGGGAACACATCGAGGATACGGTCCATGGTCGTGGCGGCGCTACCGGTATGCAGGGTGCCGATGACCAAGTGTCCCGTCTCGGAGGCGCGGATGGCCATCTCGATGGTCTGCAGGTCGCGCAGTTCGCCGATGACGATGATGTCCGGATCCTCGCGCAGCGCGGCGCGGAGGGCGTTGCTGAAACTGCGGGTATGGGTGTGCAGTTCCCGCTGGGTGATGTTGCAGTTGATCGGCTGGTGGATCACCTCGATGGGGTCTTCGACGCTGATGATGTGGTCTTGGCGGTTCCGGTTGATGTAGTCCACCAGGGAGGCCAGGGTGGAGGACTTGCCGCAACCTGCGGGGCCGGTGACCAGGATCAGTCCCTGGTGGTGCGTGGTCAGCCGCTCGATCACCTCGGCTCTCAGGAAACCCAGATCTCGGAGGCTGCGGACGTCCTTGTCGATCAGGCGGTAGGAGCCGGACACGCCCAGGCGTTGCCGGAGCAGGTTCGTCCGGTACCGGTCCTCCTCGCTGATCGAGTAGCTGTAGTCAAGATCGTGCTCTTTCCTGAAGTGTTCCCTCTGTTCCTCGTCCAGCGGGGCGAGGTTGAGGGCCTCGGAGACTTCGGGCGTGACGACGTTCTGCCCCGGGATCAGGTTGACGGTCTTGAACCGGCGGGCGAAGGGGTAGGCCCCGGCAGAGATGTGGACGTCACTGCAGGTGGTCTCCCGAGCCTTGTGGAGAAAGGCGTTGAGGAGCTCGACCGCGCCAGCTCGGTCCAGTTCGGGGGCCTGGGAGAGATCGGGCCAACCGTTCAGCCATTCCTGCCCTTTGGCAGCGGCCAGCGGGGCGCGTTTCTCGATTGGCGGCGCCTCGCTGCGCTCGAAGGAGGTCTCGAAGCTCACCGGCTCGGGGGTTGCCTCTTCGTCGTCGAAGACGCTTTCCGGAGGGAAGCCAATGCTACGGGCTTCTTCGCCGGCCATCTGCATGAACTGCTGGACGGCGGCAACGTCCGAGCACAGCTCATTGTCGAGCACAGCCTGGCTGAATATCTTCAGGTTGGGTTTGTAGCCCTGCTCCTCTATTGCGCTGGCCACCGCGCCGCACGTCTTGGCGTCGAGCAGGCCTTCCTCTACCATGTGGAAGCAGAACCAATCTACGGCTTTGTCCATGCGCGCGTCCTCGTTCAAGATGCCCTCTGGCGTAGGGAGGATTCTCCGATCCCCCCATGCCTCGGGGCGTTCGCCATTTCCATGAAGAAAGGTGGCCCGAAAACGGCCGAATGCAAACGCCCCTTGCGTGCGGCGGTCGGAGCCGTGTCGTCTGTGTGGCTAGCGCAGGGAGGCGCGGCGGGCGCTGTCGGTCTTGCCGATGGGGCAGACCACGCGGAACCCGACGTTGAAGACTCGCTGCCAGGCGGGGTAGGCGGAGCGGTGGGCGGAACGGGCTTGGCGGGGGCGATCGTGCCACGAGCCGCCGCGGACCACCTTCTCCCCGGTGTCGTCCAGGTCGTTCCGCCCGTCGTCTTTGCGGTAGGGATAGGGACGGTAGAGCGAGCGGGTCCACTCGGCCACGTTGCCGTGCATGTCGTGCAGGCCCCAGGCGTTGGCCTGGTAGGTGGCCGGCGGCGCGAGGTGGAGCGTCTTGTCATCGACGCCGAAGGCGGCGGGCAAGTAGCTGGCCAAGGCGTGCGGGTTGCGTACCGGGCGGGGGTTGACCCCGGTGACCACGAGCTTGCGGGTGGTGACATCGGCCAGGTTGGCGAAGCTCGCGAAGTCGGTTTGCGCCGTGCCGTAGGAGAGGGGGCTGTCGGTGCCCGCTCGGCAGGCCCACTCCCATTCGCCCTCGCTGGGCAAGGTGAAGGCACGCCCGGTCTTGTTGGCGAGCCACCGGCAGAAGGCCATGGCCTGCTGCCAGGACATCCGGATGGCGGGCTTGTCGGGCTGGTTCACGTAGTAGCCGCGATTGACTTGGTCCTTCCAGCGCATGTCGTAGACGCCACTGTCGTGGTGGGGCGCGAACTGGGCGAACTGGGCATTGGTGATCTCTGTCTGCAGCATCCAGAAGGGCCGGTCAATGGTGACGGCGGCAAGGCCGCATTCGTCGGCGTAGCCATCTGCATCCCCCATGACGAACTGCCCGGCGGGGATGTGCACGAGGCGCAGTTCCTGACCGCCCCCAAGGTCGACCTTGAGGGTCTGGTCGCCGCCCTGCATTTTGGCGGCCCGCTTGGCGTCGAAGGGCCAGCCGGGCACGGCAACGGGCTTGGGAGCCGGCTTCCTGGCCCGCGTCGGGGCGATGTACTTCTCGTCGCCCTTGTAGGGGGTCGCGACGGTCTCAATATCCTCGTCGACGCCCGCGTATTTGCGGCGGTTCTCCCTGCGGGCGCGAACATACTCGTCCTTGATGTTCGGGCGCGCTTCCTTCCAGGTGCCGTAGAAGGGCACGTTGAGATCGATCCAGGTGATGACCCGGTCCCAGTCCTCGCTGGTCATCTCGACGCCGTAGTGGCCCTTGCGGAGGATCTGCACCAGTTCGCTCGTGTTGGCGTGGAACTCCAGGGGCGTCAGCACATGGTAGTCGCCCTCCGGACCGTTGCGGCGGACGAATTTGGCCAGTTCGAGGTAGGGCATGGAGTAGCCGCTCTGGGCGGTCGCAAAACGGACCAGCTTGCCGTCGTCCTTGAAGTTGGGGCGCTTGGGTTTGCTGCCGTCATGGCAGCCTACGCAGCGCCGGTCCAGAACGGGCTGCACCTCGCGCCGGAAGCTGAACCCACGCTTGGCCCCGTACCAGGGCTTGATCGTCATGGGCGCCAGCTTGGAGGCCAGGGCCTTCCTGGGCACGGCGACCGAGTTCTGCTTCTCGTGGCACCCTACGCAGGAGACGTTCTCTCCCGGCATGGCCGTGAGCCAGCTTCGCATGATCGCCAGCGCCTTCCCCTCGTTGTCCAGCGGTTGGAGCGAGATGGGCACATTGGCAGGGATCTTGAAGACGGCCGAACCATCCGCGAGCACGGGGACCGTGCCGATCAGGCGGCGCACGTCCCACGGGCCCTCGTAGCCGATTACATTGTGTCCGCCCACCCTCCGGTAGGCGTATTCGTACTGGAAGACACGGAGGGTCTTGACCGTGCCCTTGGGGACTCCTCGGAGACCCTCGCCAGCATAGATGTTGTGGATGTAGACATTCGCTTCCTTGCTGTCCAACCGCACCCGGTCGGCCACCTCCGGCGGTACCGGCCGGGCCTGTAGTGGCATCGGCTCGAAGCAGTGCTGGCCGGGGACGGACTTGAGGGGCACCAGGTTGTCGAACACATCGGCCAGGTAGATGCCCCACGAGTCGCGTGGCGTCTTCTTGCAGGCGACGAGAAAGTACTTGCTGTCCAGGGGCCAGGGGTGCAGGAACCGGGGCCAGACTCGGCCGATGAGGTTGTCCTTGATGACCGGTTGCACCGGCTTGCCGAAGCCCGGGATTTTCTGCACCGCGCCGCTGGCCTCATGCCGGCCCTTCGAGGCATCGAACAGGACCAACTCGCCAGCGCGCGACACGCCATGGTGACCCGAGACGATGGCGGCGAACTGGGAGGAGGAGCCGGGGATCTGCCGGGCGTAGAACATGCTGTTTGGCCAGTAGGAATTGCTGCCATAGAACTCCATCTGGTTGGTGCCGTCCGGGTTCATGTGCATGAGCAGGCGCGAGAAGTAGTGGGCGGAGTCGGTGTATTCCCAGCGAGCGTAGAGCACGCGACCGTTCTCCAGCACGGTGGGATTCCAGTTGTTGTCCTGGTCGAAACAGAGGCGGCGGATGCCCGTGCCATCGGCGTTGGCCAGATGGAGGTTCCCCACGAAGTCGCCGCCGCTGACGCAGGGGACCGCATGGTGGCCGGAGTTGGACATGAACAGCACGCGACCGTCGGGCAGGTAGCAGGGGTCGTAGCTGTCGGTTTCGGTGATTACCTTGCGAAGCCCCGTGCCGTCGGTGCCGATCTCGCAGACCGTCCCGTTGGTGCTGAAGAGCATCCGCTTGCCGTCCCAATGCAGGTCCACATCACCCACGAACATGGGGTTCTCGGGGCGGTAGATCGTGGTCTCGTTGTCCGCCGCTCGCAGGTCGAAAGCGGCGATCTCGTTGTCGAACCTGCGGCCATGCAACCGGTCGTTGCCCTGCCAGTTGGCGGTCAGCCCTTCGGAGCCCTTCCGCTTGACGTAGAGGATGCGCTCGAAATCGAGCAGGGGATTGGCCAGCAGCACGTCCCGTTGCAGGGCTCGCCAAGACTGGACCAGATCGGGCATCGCCACCAACGCCTTGGGGTCCTGCTTCGTCAGTGCCGCCGTGAACAGGGCCTCCGCCTGCTTCTCGAAGGCGTTGATCCGGTTCGTGAACTCCTCGCCCCGGGGGTAGCGATCACGATAGCGGGACGACAGATCGGCCAGTGCCCGGCGCAAGGCGGGGATATCCACGCTGGCCTGTACGTTCGCCACTTCCTCGGACATGCGCGAGAGGTAGTAGAGCTTCCGCATGGCCGTCAGCCCCGCTTCGCCCTTGCAGGTCTTGGCCAGCGGGGTGGCCTTGGCCTTGAAGGACTCGACGCGGGTGGCGGCGACGTAGCGCTTGGCCAAGGTGGTCAGGTCGCCCTGCTTCCACGGGTCGTTCCAGATGCGGTCGCCGACCTCCCAGTCCATCTGCTGTTGCGCCTTGGGCTGGGGGAAGTCCCGGCGGACCTGTTGCCAGATGCCAGCTGTGAGATTCTTCCGTTTCGAGCCGGGCTTCTTGTTAGTGGAGAAGTAGAAGCCGTGGCCGCCGCTGTTGTTAAAGGGCATGATCGTCAGACGATTGTCGCCCTTCTTCAGCGCCAGTTTGGCCTTCTCCTGGTTGGGGCTCGGGCCGCGGGGCACGTCATGGGAGATGATCTCCTTGCCGTTCAGCCAGGCTTTCATGCCGTCGTCGCTGCCGAAGTAGCCGGTGATCGTCTGGTCCTTGGGCGACCGGATGATGCGGGTGAGGAAGGTGCCCGAGTAGGAGCCTGCCCGCATCATATGGACCACGCCGTCCCAGTACTGCGGCTTGGCCGTCCAGCGCTTGCCGCCGCAGGGCTTGGTCACGTCGATCTCCCCCTGCATGGGCGGGAAGACGGTCTTGAACCGCTTCTTCTTGTCCCCCTGGAACGGGCCGGCCACGTACCATGTGCCCAGTTCGGTTCCTGCGGGGCCAGGCTGCGTCCCCGGCGTGCTCTTGGCGAACATCTCGCCCAAGGCCAGGCGGGCGGTCTCCTGCCAGGTGCTCTGTTTGGTGTATCCCGCATGCAGCGCGGTGGGGGCGGAGACGAGGATCGAGACCAGGACCAGGAAACGACGCAGGGGCAGAAGGCTATGCATTCAGAACTCCGCAGTGGTAAGCGGTGCAATTGCTTGAGAATCAGGAACCCAAAAACATACCTTGCCGACGGCTTGGCTTCAATCTGGCCAGCCTGTGATAGGATACCTGTCTACTCCTCTTAGGGTTTCGCGGGCCGGGCGATGGCTCGCAGGTCGGGGTAGGTCTCCAGCAGAGCGGGGGGGACTGAGACTTGCTCGTGGGTCATGGCGGCCTTCAGGCGCGCGGCGGCGGAGACGGCCTTGCCGCGGTAGTGGTTGTTGGCCACGATGGTGAGGGTCTTGACGTCGCTGAGGATGGTCTCCCCCTGCTCGGCCAAGTCGTCGATCTCGGCGTCGGAGTAGTTGTAGTTGTAGGTCTCATGGGGCGGCAGGTCGCTGGCGAACCAGGCCTTGCGGTTGCGGCCGTGCAGGCGGAGGTAGCCCGCATTGCCACCGGCCGAGGTCTTGAGGTCGAAGGAGTCGCGGGCAGTTGGGTAGTCCAGGTTGGCGATGGTCGCCTGGAGCCCGAGCAGGAACTGAAGGGCCTCCGGTTCCTGCCAGGACCGATGCCGGACCTCGACGATGAGTGGGGCGAAATCGCCGAAGCGAATGTGCATCCACTCCAAGAGCAGGCGATTCGCGAAGCAGTCGGTGAAATCGTACCGAAACTGGGCCAGGATACCGCGCAGTCGACCGGCCTCCTTCAGTGGACAGAAGGCATCGGTATACCGCTGGGCCAGGATTTCATCCTGATGGGACCGGTGCGTGAAGTCCTGATGCAACTTGGCGGTGAAGAAGAAGTCGGGATGCGTCGCCACCTTCTGCGCCCAGGCGGCAGTGCTCTTTGCCGAAGGAATGCGGTAGAACGAGGAGTTGATCTCGATCATGTCCACGTAGTCGGCCAGGAAGACCAGTGGGTCGGGGGCATAGCGGGGTTTCGGCTTCTCCGGCGCGAACTCGGCGAAAAGTGATGGCTGTTGCGGCGGATCAGGCAGACGATAGACCGTGTCCCGCCAGTCCTCGTAGCTCCAGCCCGCAACCCCGAAATAGACCTTGCCCGGTACAGCACCCATGACGATATCGATCTCCTTGGCTTGGTTCCGCCAGCATGCCCCATCGGGCTGGCGAATGCAAGCGGAGAGAAGAAGGGAAGGGGGCCAGCCCCCAGACCCCCGCCGGGGAGACGCGTCTCCCCGGACCCCTCGATGTGGCTTCTGCGAACTGGCCCGCCGCTCTGCGGCAGACCAGTTCGCCTGACAGGGACCGAGTGGACGGAGTGGCCGGACTGAGACCTGAGGAACTGGCAGGGAAAGGTCGTTGCCGGACGGGGAGGGGGCTACATTCTGCCCGGCCGTGGCGTGCTTTCCTTCAGCTCTGCCGGTAGTAAAACCAATTCGAAGGGAGCATGGTGAGACCGACTTGCAGACCCCAGCCCGGCAAGTTCCCGGAGGATTTCGGACCGCCGGGGACTTTTCGCGCTAGGTTAAGCTACGGAACGCATTGCGCCTGGAGTCGCTCCAGGCTCAACCCATTTGGAGGCCCCGGATGAAGCAGTACCTGATATCCGTAGTCGTCGCCCTGGCTGCCTGTTCCTTGTCCGCGCGTGACCCCGCCTGGGTCTTCAACAACGGGCCGGACGCGAAGCTGATTTCCCTCGGCCAGGGCCAGCTCTGTCACGAGGTCGGGTTGACGAAGCTGGTCTCAACCGGAACCGACTTGACCCTGACCGTCCCGATGCGCCCGAACGACGCCTTCCCCGCCGAGGAGCGTCCGTTCTTCGCCGTCCGCTATAGATACAAGACGGCCATCAAGTGGGCGGGCCTGTTCTTCACGACCGACAAACTGACCACTCTCTCCGACAAGAGTTACTCCCAGTTCCCCGTGGTCGGCGACAACACATGGCGGACCGCGGTCGTCGATATGCGGACGTTCGACCACGGGAACTGGGCCGGGACGATCACCTCGTTCCGGTTCGACCCAACCAATCCGAGCGACACCGATTCCAGCTACCAGTTGTCCCGATTCGGGTTTTTCCCATCAGAGGCGGAGGCCCAGCGGTTCGTGGATGCTGGCGTCGATGCCCCCGATTACTCGCGCACCACACATTTCATCGCCCCGCTTCAGCGGGTCCTGGTGCCCGGAGGCTGTCTGTTCGACGGCTTCGACCAAGCGGACTTCATGCTCCGATCAACGGATGTCGACAATCCGTCCGAGGCTACCGTTGTCCGATTCCATCCCCGAGGGGCAGCGGGTGAGGGGGCCGTCGTTCCCTTCTGCGAGACGAACCGCCGCGGCTTCACCAGCTTCATCGCGAAGAAGCCTGGGAACTACCGCCTGGTCAAGGACGAGACTCCCTTGGACGATATTGCCGCCCTCAAGGCAACAACCCGGCAGGCGATTCAGTTTGCCGTGGCACGACAGTTCATCGGCGGAGTGGAAGCCAGGACGTTCCGCCCGGGCGATCCACTCTCGGACACTCATTGGCGCGGTGCAGTCAGATCTCTCGGCAGATACAAGGTCGATCTGACGGCGCGCACCAAGCCTGCAACCCGCGCCGAAGCCGCCCTCGTCCTGAAAGCAGCCATCCAGACCGCGCTGGGGACTGCGGTCGAGTCCCCCTACACGAACAAGTATCTGACCCGAGACCGAATCCGCATCGGGGCGTGGGTCAATCCGCGCCGGGAGGCAGTTGGCGAGGATTTCATCAAGACCTACAGTTCCGCCGGATTCGACTGGATCATTGCCAACGGAGCCCTGGCAGGCGGCTACAGGGACATGCTGCTGCGGGACTGCGACCGCTACGGTGTCGAACTCATTCTGGGGGATGGCGCCTACAGGAGCCCTGCCGTGGCGACCGCGGAGTACTTCGACCACCCGTCCTTCGCCGGAACCTACGTCACCGACGAGCCGGGAACCGACCAATACGACAAGCTTGCCGAGCTCTGCAATGCCTACTACCGGGACACCGCTGGCAAGCTGCCATACATCAACCTGCTGCCCATGTATGCCAACGCGGCCCAGCTGAAGTACGGGGCCGGGGCTGCCGCGATCGAGTACTACGATCCCGATCCCGATCTATACAGGAAGTACTGCGATTCCTTCTGCCGCAAGTTCGACGCGCCCTATATCTGCACCGACATCTACCCGCTCAACTGGGACCACGGCAAGCGGGTCACCTACAAAGGCTACTGCGAATCGATCAACGTCATTGCGGCGTCCGCCCGGGAACATGCCAAGGAGTTCTGGTGCTGCATTCAGACGTTTGCCTGGACCCCCAGCAAGCGCACCCCGACAGAATCGGAGTTCCGCTGGCAGTCCTACTGCATGCTGTCGTTCGGCTGCAAGGGATTGCTCTGCTGGACCTACGCGGGTTACAAGGCGGAAAGCCCGTCGCTGATCACGGTTGACGGGGAACGGACCAACGCCTGGTACGACGCCGCAACGGTGTTCAAGGAGATCCGCCGCGTGTCCGACGCCTTCGTCCGGTACAAGAACCTCGGTGCCATGGCCCACAACTGCACGGACGATACGCCATACCTGAAATTCAGCAACCCGGTCCGGACATTCCCGACGATTCGGCAGATCCAATGCGACGACCCGCTGCTGATCGGCTGCTTTGCAGCTGACGACAGCGATGCAACCGCGTTCACGGTCGTCAACATGAGTGAACTGGGGGCGGTCAAGACGACGTACGTCAAGCTGGCCCTGGCAGGCTCGGAAGTCGTTGCCTGGCCTCGTGGGGAGCGCGCCGTCCTGAAACCCGACGCCGGTGGACTCTACCATCTCACACTGCCGCCCGGTGAGGGCATCTTCATCGAGGTGAAGTGACCTGGGAAGCTCCCCCCCCTGTAGCCAGCTGCAGGCTCCCTCCGCGTTGGGATTCGGGGCCAGCCCCGCACCCCGCCGGGGAGACGCGTCTCCCCGGACCCCTCGTGAAGGCCTGGCGGTGTGGGGTACCACTCCGCCAGGCGACTGCCGTTGCTCGCGCACCGAGGCAGCACTTCACGCGAGGCCCAGTGCCCGCATGCTCGAGAGAGCACACGCGTCCGGTTCCTCTCGATTCGCCCGGTAGCGCGCTCTGCTTCCCCGCTTTGACCTCGAGCATTCTGACTCCCTCCTCCTGTCAGGGCCAGCTCCCATCGCTGGTGTTGACGCCGCCTGCTCAGTCACGTAGGGTAGGGTCCCAAGGACCGCGTCTTCTGGACACGAAGGAGTGGCAGCCCGCAGTGAGCGCCGAGACTTCCATTTTCGATCTAGATTTGGCCGTGGGCCGCTGGGGCCGCCCCTATGTGGGGGCTCGCCTCCGGATGCAGGCTGAGCATGCCGCCCGGGTCTTCTCCCAGACGAACCGGCGTTTCCTGGTGGAGAACGCGGAGCCGGTACATACACTGGTGCGTTGGGGGTTTCGCCTGCTCGGGTGCTATCGGCGCGCCCACCGCAATTTCATGGATGTTCGCATCGTCCACAACCGCGTGCCCCTGCGGGGGCTCCCCCCCTCATTTGATGGGTTCACGATCTGTCAGCTCACGGATCTGCACATTGATCTCGACCCCGTGCTGACGGGAGTGATCCGGGACCGTCTCGCCGAGTGCCGCTACGATCTCTGCGTGCTCACCGGCGACTATCGAGACCAGACCCATGGCCCCCACGATGAGGTGATGACCCAGATGGCGGCGCTGCGCCCGGCGATCCAGTCGCCAGTCTACGCAATCCTTGGCAACCACGACTTCCTGGAGATGGTTGCTCCGCTCGAGGCCTTGGGATATCCCATGTTGGTGAACGAGTGTGCGGCGGTCGAAGCCGGCGACTCGGCCATCCATCTGGCGGGAATCGACGATGTGAACACCTACATGCTCGACAATCTGGATCGGGCCACCCAGGCAGTCCCGAACGACGGCCTGACGATCCTCTTGTCCCACTCGCCGAACGTGTACAAGAAGGCGGCGGCATACGACGTGTCCCTGGTGTTGGCTGGCCATACCCATGCGGGCCAGATCTGCCTGCCCGGCGGGGTGGTGGTGATGAAAGTCGATCCGTGTCCGCGCCGGATGCTGCACGGAGGTTGGACCTACCGGGGGGTCCGGGGGTATACTTCGGCGGGGACCGGTTCCTGTGCGGTGCCGTTGCGTTGGTTCTCCCGTCCGGAGATCGTCCTGCATGAACTGGTTGCCGAAGCGCCGTAGATCGCGGAGGGAGCATTGCCGATGAAAGCCATCCAGGTCCCCCGCCGTTTCGTCCGCGAAGAGTGGGGCGGTACCGAGACCGTGATCCTTGAGACGGCCAAGCGCTTGCCGGACTTCGGGGTCGAGGCTGGCGTGGTTTGCCCAAATGCCTTGGCCAGCACCGACGAGGAGGAGATCGAGGGGGTGTCGGTGCGGCGGTTCCCCTACTTCTATCCGTACTGGGGGTTGGGCCGCGAAGCCATCGGACGCCTGAACCGCAAGGGGGGGAACCTGTTCTCTTTCCCTCTGCTCCGCCATCTGCGTGCGGAACCGGACCTTGGGCTGATTCACCTCCACACGGGTAAACGCCTGGGGGGCATCTGCCGCCACGTGGCTCGGCAGCGCGGCATTCCCTATGTTATCAGTGTGCATGGTGGGGTCATCGATGTCCCAAAGTCCGAGGCCGATACGTGGACGAACCCCACGCGAGGCACGATCGAGTGGGGCAAGGTGCTCGGGTTCTGGTACGGCTCGCGACGCGTGTTCGACGACGCGGCGGCCATTCTGTGCGTGGACTATGAAGAGACGGCCAAGATGGCTGCGCGCTATCCAGGCAAGCGGGTGCTCCATCTGCCGAACGGTGTGGACCCACAGCGCTTCGCTGGTGGCGACCGGGCCCGCTTCCGGGCTCGCTTCGGGCTGGCCGAGGACACCACCATGTTGCTCAATGTGAGCCGCATCGACCATCAGAAGAACCAGCAGTTGGCGGTGGACATTCTGGCGCGGCTTCTGGCTGAGGACAAGCTGGTCCATCTCGTCCTGATCGGTCCGGTCACCAACCCCGCCTACCACGACGAACTCCAGAAGACAATCAGCAGCCAGGGCCTGGCCGATCGGGTGACGATCATCCCTGGCCTCCCCCCAGGCGATCCGCTGCTGGCCGATGCCTATCAAGCCGCCGACGCCTTCCTGCTGACTTCGCTCCACGAGCCCTTCGGCATCGTGATCCTGGAAGCGTGGGCGGCCGGCTGTCCTGTGGTGACGACCTCGGTCGGCGGCATCCCCCACTTCACCCTGGACGGCGAGGACGCCCTGCGCTTCCCCACTGGCGATGCGGCAGGCGGCGCCCGTCAGGTCTCTCGGCTGATGGCCGACCCAGCTTCTGCTCGATGCCTGGCCGAGAGGGGTCGCCAGAAAGCCGTGGAGACGTATAGCTGGGGCCGCATCACCGGGCAGCTGGCTGCCCTTTACGAGGAAGTCTGCGCTGCCGGGAAGGGCCGATGAAGATCCTCTTTCTCAACCAGTACCTGGGTACGCTTGGCGGCGTTGAGCAGAACATCGCCGATGTGGTGCCAGCATTGCGCGCCCGCGGGCACGAGTGCTGGCTGGCGTATGGCTGCGGTTCGGGCCGGGAAGAGGAGGCGTGCGCTGCCCGATTCAACGGCGTCTTCCCCTGTCCCGAGTTGTGGGACGACGGCCATCCACAGGAGGGGGCTCTGGCGACCGTCTTCGAGCAAGTGGCACCCACGGTCGTCTACGCGCACAAACTCCCCAGCGTGGCTGTGCTTGAGCCCTTCGTCGGGCAGGCTCGGCTGGTGCGAATGGTGCACGACCACGACCTCTGCTGTCCGCGGCGCCACAAGTACTACACCTTCTCGAACCGGATCTGCCACGCCCCTTTGGGGTGGCGGTGCTGGCTGGACCTGGCCTTCCTCCGCCGGGACCGGACCAAGCCCGCCGGTGTGGCCTTCCAGAATCTGGCCGCCGCTCGTCGTGAACTGGATCGCCACCGCTTCTTTGACGCTTTGCTGGTGGGCAGCCGGTTCATGCTGGACGAGCTGGTGGAGAACGGGTTCCAGCCCGACTCTGTGCGCATTCTCTCGCCCTGCGTGAACTTGCCGGAGCAACCGGCCACACCGGTGCCGCAGAGTCGGAACCTGCTTTTCGTGGGGCAGCTCATCAAGGGCAAGGGCGTACACCTGCTGTTGGAGAGCCTGGCCCAGGTCCGTTCACCGTTCATCCTGCGTATCGCGGGCGACGGCAATGCCCGGGCCGGTCTTGAAGCCCAGGCCCGCGATCTAGGCCTGAGCGAACGGGTGGAATTCCTGGGCTGGGTGCCGCGGTCGGAGTTGGAGAGCCTGTATCGGGAAGCCCGGGCGCTGGTGGTGCCCTCCTTCTGGGCGGAGCCCTTCGGCATGATTGGTCTTGAAGCGATGCATCACGGGCGCCCGGTTGTGGGATTCGCGGCCGGAGGCATTCCCGACTGGCTGGCAGACGGCGAGAACGGGCTGCTTGTCGCCGAGCGCGACGTGGCTGGACTTGCCGCCGGGATCGATCGCTTACTGGACGACCACGCGTTGGCTGTTCGGCTTGGCACGCACGCCCATGAACTGCTGCGGGCGCGTTTCTCCTTCGCAGCCTACACCGTCGCCTTGGAGGCAGTCCTGGCCGGCGAGGCGGCGGCAACGCACGATCTGCATCCCTCAGAGGAGCTGGACTCATGAAGATCGGCATCACCACGTTTGGTTGCGACGGGGGCAAGTCGGGCATCAGTCAGTATCTGATCCGCTTGCTCCACGAATTCCCCGGACTTGCGGCCGGGGACGAGTTCGAGCTGCTGACCCTGGCCGAGGACGCCCCCGTGTTCCTGCCCGAAGGTTCGCCGATCGTGCCGGTCGTGCCGTCCGGCGTGACCGCCAGCCCCGTTCGGAGCATCCTCTGGCATCTTCTGAACCTGCCCCGAGTAGCCCGCCAGCGAGGCTACGACGTGCTTTTCCTGCCAGCGGGAAACCGCCGGTTGCCGCGCCGGATGCCTTGCCCGACTGTCGGCACGATCCACGATTTCTCGTGGCTGCACATGGCCGGGAAGTACGATATGTTCCGCACCTTCTACCTTACCCGTATTCTGCCTCGTCTCATGGGCCGCCTCACGCTGGCTCTGACGGTCAGTGAAAGCTCGAGGGGGGACATTCTGGCCAATACCTCGCTGCCTCCCGAACGGGTTCTGGTGACCCATCTTGCAGCCGATCCGGACACCTATCAGCCCCGCGATCGAGAGGCCGCCCGGGCCCGGCTCGCGGCTCGCTACGGGATCGCCAAACCCTACGTGCTCTACATCTCCCGACTGGAACACCCCGGCAAGAACCACGTGGCTTTGATCCAGGCGTTCCAGATCCTGAAAGCGGCGGGGCTGGAGCATCAGTTGGTCTTGCCGGGCGGCGACTTCCTGGGGGCGGAGATGGTTCACCAGGCTGCAGCCGCCAGCCCTTGCCACGACGACATCATCCTGACCGGGTTTGCCGACTTCGCCGACCTGCCCTATCTCTACAACGGGGCCGACCTGTTCGTGTTTCCCAGCCTTTACGAAGGGTTCGGCCTGCCTTTGCTGGAGGCCATGGCCTCCGGAACGGCAGTGGCTGCGGCCAACCGGAGTTCGCTGCCCGAGGTGGGAGGGCAGGCGGCAGTGTACTTCGATCCCCACCAGGCCGAGGACATGGCTGAAGCCATTGGCGGCCTGTTGCGCGATCCGGACCGCCGCCGCAGCTACGAGCAGGCGGGGCTGGCCCGGGCGGCCGAGTTCTCCTGGCGACGGACGGCCGAACAGACTCTGGACGCCATCCGCCAGGCGGCCCGCACAAAGGTCTAGAAGGGAGGATGCACGACATGTGGTGGCACTACCGGCGCACGCCCAAACGACTGCTGGATCTCTTGGCCGCGGCCTTCCTGGGCATCGCGCTGTTTCTCCCCGTCTTCCTGCTTGCCCTTTACGCCCGTGCTCGTTTCCACTGCCGTCCCCGCGTGGGGAGGGAAGGGGAGTTGTTCGGTGAATGGACCTTGGGATTCGGCGAGGGGCGCTGTGGACGGTGTTGTCGGAGGCTGGGACTGGAAGGATATCCAAGGCTCTGGAACATTCTGGCGGGGGATCTGTCGTTTGTTGGCCCCCGGCCCTTGGCAGCAGACGAGCCTCGTCCCGAATCGGCAGTGCAGGCAGCTCGCCAGGTGTCGCGACCGGGGCTCTACTGTCTCTGGTGGCTGCGGGAACGGAGCAACATGACCTTTGGCACCGAATGGGAAGCCGATCTGGAGTATACCGAGCGCTGCACCTGCCGCCGGGATGTGGGCATTCTCTTGCGCGTTGCCCTGGCGTCCCTGTATGGCGCGCCCGTCACGACTTCGGAGCCGCTGGTGGAATTGCTGGGCATCCGCATCAACAACACCACGATGGACGAGATTCTGGCCGAGGTCGAGGCCCGGGTCGCCGCCCGGGATGCAGCGCGGCTGTTCTTCGTCAATGCCGACTGCCTGAACGTGGCTTGCCGCAACCGCGAGTACGCCGCTGCCTTGGGGCGCGCCGATGCCGTGCTCGGCGACGGCATTGGGGTCAAACTGGGGAGCAGGCTGACCGGCCAGAGCATCCGGCAGAACGTGAATGGCACCGATCTCCTACCCCGGCTGTGCGAACGCCTGGGGCAGGCCGGGGGCTCCCTCTATCTGCTTGGTGCCCGCCCGGGCGTAGCGGAGGCGGTGGGAGCGTGGGTGAATGAGCGTTACCCCGGCGTGCGCCTTGCCGGTTGCCGGGACGGCTACTTCGCGCCCGAGGAGAATGCTGCGGTCGTGGCGGCGATCCGAAAGGCTCGCCCGGACGTGTTGCTGGTTGCTTTCGGCGCCCCCCGCCAGGAGCTCTGGTTGGACCAGTGGTCGGCAGAGCTGGAGGTCCCGGTCAGCTTCGGGGTGGGTGGCCTCTTCGACTTCTATTCCGGACGGATTCGCCGCGCCCCGCTGTGGATGCGCGAAACTGGGCTGGAATGGGTGTACCGTCTGATCCAGGAACCCCGCCGCATGTGGAAGCGGTACCTAGTGGGTAATGTGGTCTTCCTTTATCGTGTCTGGAGGTACGGTCGCAACGCATGCTCCAACAAGTGATCCATCTACTCGCGGGATCGCGGATTCTGCTCGTTCCGGTTGCCGGTGCGGTCGTTCTTGTCGCGGGTTTGGCGATTCCCCGCTACCTGCTCGGGCAGTCCGCCAGCGCGTGGTTCGAGGCGGGCGGCGCGTTCTCCTACGTCTCGCCGGTGCTCCTGGTCCTGTGCGGCGTGGCCAGCCTGCTCCTTTTCCGTCGTCGTCGCAGGGCCACCTACCGGCTGGAACCAACGTATCTCTCGCCCGCCCTGTTCTGGTTGCTCCTGGCACTGGGCTTCCCCCTGCTGGCGACTGACGAACTGTTGCATCTGCACCAGCGCTTTGCGCTCTGGCTGACCCAGGCCTACCAAGCGTCGGGAGCGACTCCGTCTCACCACATGGGGGAGCTTCTTCCCGGAGTCTATGTGTTGGTGGGGGCCATGCTGCTGGCATTCTGCGGCGGCGAGTTGCGTTATCTGCGATGCCGCTGGCCTCTGCTGTTGGCAGGGGCTTCGCTCGTGACCGGGGCGGTGGTGCTCAACCTGGCGGACGACGGTGGGGGTACGGTGCTGACCAGCTACCGCCTGCTTTCCGATCTGGCCAAGATCGAGGGGGAGGTCTGCCTCGCCACCGGGCTCTTCGCGAGCCTCGGTTGCACGGAGTGCGGATCACGCGCCAAGGGGGAGGAAGCACAGTGAGCAACGACCGGAAACTGGCCCTTTTCACATTCGTCGATGCGCTCGGCTACCGCGTCCTCAAACACCATTCCTTCCTGGACGACGTGCTCCGTACCAAACGGCCCTTGGGCACGATCTTCGGCTATAGTTCGACCTGTGACCCGACCATCGTCACCGGGCGTTTGCCGCGGGACCATGACCACTTCTCCTTCTTCGCCTACAATCCGGCCAAATCGCCCTTCGCCCTCTGTCGCTTCCTGGCATTGCTCCCTGACACCCTCACCAGGCGGGGCCGGGTCCGCCGCCTGCTCAGCCGCAGCATCAGGCGCTGGTATGGCTACACCGGGTACTTCCAGATCTACAACATGCCCTTCCGGCTGCTGCCGCTCTTCGAGTACACCGAGAAGCGCGACCTCTACCAGCCGGGCGGCATCAACGCCGGGCTGCCCACGGTGTTCGACGAACTGCGCGAGCGCCAGATCCCCTTCTCACTCTCCGATTGGCGCCTGTCCGAAGAGCGCAATCTGGCTGCGCTCAAGGCAGACCTGCGCCAGGGCGATACCCGGTTTGCCTACCTCTACCTGGCCAATCTCGATGCCGTGCTCCACGAACACGGCGCGCTCAGCCAGGAGGGTGGCCAGAAGATCGCCTGGTACGATCGCCAGCTACGCGAAGTGCTTGATCTCGCCCACCGCCACTACGACACCGTCAACCTCTACCTCTTCTCGGACCATGGCATGACCGACTGCCACACCGACTGCGCGCTGATTCCGCGAATCGAGGCCCTGGGGCTGCGTTTCGGGCAGGACTATGCGGCGGTCTACGATTCGACCATGGCCCGCTTCTGGTTCCTTACCGAACGCGCCGAACCAGCCATCCGCACGGCCCTTGCCCAGGAGCCCTTGGGGGATATCCTCGATCCGGAGACGCTGCGTGAGTGGGGGTGCGATTTTCCCACCAACCGCTACGGAGATCTGTTCTTCCTGATGCAGCCCGGGGTTCTCCTGTGTCCCAGTTTCATGGGGCGCACACACTTGGCCGGAATGCATGGGTATGATCCCCTGCACGAGGACTCGGTGGCGAGTTGGTCAAGCAATCTGGTCCTGGCGGATTCGCCGGCCCGGCTTGAGAATATTCGGGCTGTCATGGCGGGGGAACTGGCATGAAGACCGACATCATCCTGCGTTGCCACAACGACCTGCCACTGTTGGCCGAGACCCTGGCTGCTGTTTCCCGTCAGACCGTGCCGTACCGCCTGATTGTGCTCGACAACGAATCGACCGACGGCAGTCGCGAGACGGCTGCGGAGTATGCCGACATGGTGATCGACATTCCAGCGGGAAGCTACGTGCCCGGCCGGGTGCTGAACCAAGGTATGGGCGAGGCCGCCAGCGAGTTCGTCGCCTTCCTCAACTCCGACTGCACCCCGGTGAACGAACACTGGCTGGCGGGGCTTCTGGGCGGGTTCACGCCGGGAGTGGGCGCTGTGTTCGGGAGACAATCCCCGCGCCCGGAATGCTGGCCTCTGTTCGCCAAGGATACCAACGACACATTCGGCGATGGCCGGCGGCAGGCGGCCTGGCTGCATTGCTTTTCCATGGCCTCGTCGGCCATTCGCCGCCAGGTGTGGAATGAGATGCCGTTCGATCCGGACCTGCAGTACTCCGAGGACATCGACTGGACGTGGCGAATCCGCCAGCAGGGACACGAGATTCGCTACGTCCCCGATGCGGAGGTGCTGCACTCCCACAACTACACGCTCCGTCAGTTCTACCGGCGACAATATGGCGAGGGCAGAGCCGAGGCGTGCATTTTCCCCTGGACGGCCTGGGACTCCTCATTCTTGCGTTACTCGTGCCTGCCTGCGATCCGGCAGGTCCTGGCAGACTGGAAGTACTGCTTGCCGCGCGGGCACCTTGCCTCGCTGTGCCATTCGCCGGGATTGCGCCTGGCCCAGATGCTGGGCCGACGGCAGGGGTTCAATGCTGGACGGCGGGAGGCGAACTGATGAAGCGTTGCGCCGTTCTCACCCTTTTGTTCTTTTCCCTGGTGCCGGGCGCCGCCGAAGTGGCTCCTGCGGGAGGCCCGGCGGCAGATCCGCCCCAGGCCCCGGCCGGGAAGACCGTGCTGTGTCTGACCGAGGCGCAACGGGTCGCCATGCTTGACCATCCCAGCTTGCGTGCGGCTGGCGCTCGTGTACGGCAGGCCTATGCGACCGAGCTGCGGCTCCGCGCAGGCTATTGGCCCCAGCTGCAGGTCGTCGCGGGGATCGACCAACCCCTCTCGCTGGGCCAGGACGGCGAGGATGAGTCCCCGCTCTTCTCGGCCTCTGTCCAGGGCTCCTGGCTGCTGTTCGATGGCCTGGTCCGCGAGTATGCCCTACTCGCGGCCAGATCCGACAGGCTGGGCACCGAAGCAGCCAGTGGGGAAGCCTTCAGACTCCTGCGGCGGGCCGTCTCGCAGGCCTACTTCGCTGCCCTCCTAGCCCAGTTGCGCGTGGAGATCGCGGACCAGGACACGACGTTCAACCAGCAGTTGCTGGATTTGGCCACCAAGCGCCTGGCCAAGGGGATGGCATCCCGGAGCGAAATGCTGAACTTCGAGATCCGGACCGGTGATGCCGAGCGTGTGCTGCTCGAATCGCGCCGGAATCTGGCCGAGGCCCTTGCCCTGCTTGAGGTCCTGCTGTGCAAGCGCAAGCGATTGCGCGTGGGCACTACCGAGCTGGAACTTCCCCAGCAACCCGTGCCCCCCACCGGTGAGGAGCGCCTGCGCCTGGATCTGGCCCATGCCTTGGCCCACCGGCCAGGCCTGCTCGCCCGCGAGGAGGCGATCCAGTCAGCGAGGGCGGCGGTCGGGGCCGAGAAGGGGAGCCGCTGGCCACGCGTGGAAGCTGTTGCTGCCTACGCGCTTGACCGCGAGAACTCCCCACGGTTCTCGCACCCGCGCGATGCCAGCGCCTCGGTCGGCATCCAGATCGTCTGGGACGTATTCGACGGTGGCGCGCGCAGACAGCGGATCGCGGGGGCCGAAGCCGTCGTTCTCGAACAGTTGGCCGAGTACCAGGATGCTGTGCTTGGCGTGGCGGGCGAACTGCGCCAACTCCATCGTCGACTCGACTACGAACAGCAGCTGGTTGCACGCCAGAAGAAGACTCTCGCGGCCGCCGAGGAGGATCGGCGGCTGGTCCTTGCGCTCTACAAGGGAGGCCACGTCGCAGTGACCCGGCTGAACGAGGTCCAGAAGGACTTTGTGCACTCCTCGGAACGCCTTGCTGTGCACCAGATCCTCTGGCAGCAGGCTATTGAGGAGCTGAGCATCGCCATCGACAGCGGCACCCGCCTCCCGGCAGGCGAGGAGAACCCATGACCAGCTATGCGTTCCAGGCGTCCCCCGAGTTCAACCGGCACCTCGAGGAGGTACTCGCGGAGATCGCCGCTGAGACGGCGCGCACCCTCGGTGACGGGCTGGTTGCGCTCATCCTGGGCGGGGGCTATGGCCGCGGCGAGGGGGGCATCTTCCTTCGCGACGGCCGTGAGGAGCCCTACAACGACCTGGATCTCGCTCTGGTTGTGACCGACCGCAACCTGCCGGCCCTGCGCCGTCTGGCCCCCATCGAGAAACGCTATGCCGCCCGGCTTGGCATCCATGTGGATTTCAGCCGCCCCCTGATTGTGAAGGACATTGCCCACTGGCCTCACTGGCTGATGTGGCAGGACCTGCTGAACGGACATGTGGTTCTGCACGGTCCGGAGGACATCCTCACCGCCCATGCTCCGGCGGGTCTCCTCGCCCCGCTGCCGCCAGTGGAGGCGCTGCGTCTGCTTCTGAATCGGGGAGCGGGGCTGCTGTGGGCGCGCCGCGTGCTTCTTGGGTGCGAGCCGGAGCCTGACTCCGACTTTGTCGACCGCAACTACTGGAAGGGCGCCTTGGCCCTCGGCGACGCGGTTCTGATCGCCAGCCAACGCCATCAGACCGCCTACCGCGGCAGGGACGTGGTTTTCCGGCAGATTGCCGACCAGGACGAAGCGGTACGGGCCCTCGATCTCGAGGCGCTCTACAGCCGAGCCTTGGAATTCAAGTTCTCTCCCCATCGGTTTGCCGACGAGGCGCAGACGACCGGTTCACTGCTGGCCCTGGCAGAACGCTGGGCTCAGACCTTGCGGTTGGTGGAGTCCCGCCGCACGGGGCAGACCTTCGATGATCTGGCGGGCTACATGGCCTGGCGAGGACGGCGCGAACCCGAGCTCTCCACGTGGCGCTGCGTGCCCAAGAACTTGCTGCGCAACTTGCGGCTCGGACAGCTCTCGGCCCGCTACCCTCGGGAAGCGCTCTACCGTCGCCTGCCCGGGCTGCTCTGCCAGGCGGAGCCAACCGGTCCGGCTTGGCCGGGGAGTACGGCCCGGTTCCTCGACATCTGGGGGAGGTACAACTGATGGCCCAATGGCTCCCCAGCCAGGATTGCTCCGCCGAAGCGGCCAGCGCGGCCCTCGGGTTGCCGATCACCGATCTGCGAATCATCCAGCGCAACCAGTACTGCGCCATCTACCGAGGCCTTTTGGCCGACGGCGACCGCTGTATCGTGAAGACCTATTTTGGCAGTGATCCCGAACTGGCCCGGATCGAGACCCAGGCAGCCGACTTCTACCGGGATGTCGTTGTCGGTCTCCCCGAGGTCCATCCGGGCGGCGCTCTGGCCTTTGTTCCCGAGGCCAACATCCTGGCCCTGCGTTTCGTGCCGGGCACGTGCTTCACCGATGCCGTCTACGCGGCCGTCCGCCATCCGGCCGAGAGACCCCGCATCCTGACCGCCACCCGTCGTCTCGGTGAGATCCTCCGCCAACTATACGACGCGTCCCAGACCCAGGCGGCGATCGACCCGTTCATGGGCGAGTACGCGAGCCATGCCAGCGGGCGCCTGGAGCGGTTGCCATGGCCCCTGCGCCGGCTCTTCGCCGGCAGCCAGGCGAACGCGCTGGCCCTCTGGGCTGCCTGGCAGGCCGATGAACCGGTGGTCTCCTTCTGTCACGGGGACTGTACCTTCCGCAATCTGCACCTTGACGGCGGGACGATCGGGTTGATCGACTTCGCCAATGCGCGCTGGAACTCGCACATCCTGAACGACTGCTACAACTTCCGTCTCGCCGCGCAGAACATGTTCCTGCCACGTTCCTTCCGGGATGACATTCTGACCGCCCTGGTGGCCGGAATGGGCGACGTTCGCTTCCCCGAGAGCACGCACCACTTCTTCCACGAATACCACCGCCGCCGCTGGCTGATGCTCAAGCTCACCGCTCGGAACCCCTGGGCATGGTTCCAGGCCTGCCGCGCCCTGGCGACCTTTGCCCACCCCTTCCACCCAGAGCAGATCGGCCCCTTCCGGTCCCTGCTCGACCCTCAGACAGTCTAGAGAAGGCGACGCATCTTGGCCCGCAGCCGCTCCATTGCCATCCTCAAGAACGCCGTTACCAGCTACTTCCGCCAGGGAGTGCAAATCCTGGTGTTCTTTCTTCTTACCCCTTACACGGCCCACCGGCTCGGCACGGAATCCTTCGGCCTCTGGTCGCTGTTGTGGGCGGTCTCGGGACTGCTCGGTCTGGCCAACCTCGGCGTCTCCAACGCCGTGGTGAAGTTCCTGGCCGAAGCT
>JABGQJ010000209.1 GCA_018648945.1 Victivallales bacterium | reverse complement strand
GCTGTCGGCGCACAGACGCAGAACTTGCTCAAGAATCCTGCCTTCTCCTTCCATGCCCGTGATGCAGCGGGGAGGCCGGGCGGGACAACATCGCACAACGTGGCCTGCTGGAACAGCGACGCGTGGGGGGATATCACGGCTGCGAAGGTGGGCGATTCGGGAATCTCACCGAGGCCAACCGGGGCAGTGGGAGCGGTCCGCATCGCGCCTGGGAAACGGCTGTATCAGTTCAACACTCTACCCAAACTCGGATGTCTTCCCGGCGATGCTCTGAGCCTGTCGGTCACGACCGCCCAATCTGGCGGCGGCAAGCTGCAGATCAAGCTGAGCCTGCTCCGGATCGAGAGCGCCGACGGCGAATGGTCCCCCAAGGACTTCGGTTGCTCCGACAGCCGGACCTTCAACTGCCACGGCCGCGGCGAACTGCTCCGTGGCCCGAGCCAGACCGTGACAGTAACGGCCCCCCGCGACCAATCCGCACGACGGGTCAAGGTTGAGAGCCTGCTGCTGGAAAACAACTTCAAAGATGAACGCAAGAGCTCGTCTTCCCGCACCAACCATGTGGCCGTGTTGGTCGAGTTCCTGAATACGGGGACCGACGGCGAGGTATGGGTCTGCGCGCCGTCCCTGGTCAAGGGCGCGACCGCTCCCGACGCGTTCACTGCCGGACGCCCGGTGCCGGAGTACTACCGGCAACTCCCCAGAACCACGGGGAAGCTCCTGCGCGGCGAGTCGATCCACGTCCTGGCGCTGGGGTCCAGCATCGATACGGGCGACGCCAATCCGAGGCTCTACATCTATGGCGAGGAGCCGGGAAGCCCAACCTTCAAGAAGCCCTTGTGGAAGGGCCAGTTCGATGCCAAGGCCGCCGGCCGGCCAGACCTGACCAACTACGTCGCTGCCGCCAAGCAGTATGTGAAATACACCGAGCGGCTGCGGCGGGAACTGATGCGGAAGCACAACCTGCCGATCGACAACATTCTGCTGAACGCCATGTCCTGCGGAGGGTCGTCCATCGGTGAATCCCATAGCGGGTTCGCAGACTACACCGCTCTCGATTGGGCACCCGGTTCGCAAAATGGACACCCCGGGGGAAAGACATGGGCGGAACTCTACCCCAAGCTCTTCGCCGACGGCAAGAAGCCAGCGCCGGACTTGGTGATCTTCGGGCACGGTCACAACGAACGCATCGATTCCCCGGATGGCATCGCCGTCTACGAGGGGGCCATCCGTTGGTTCCAGAAGCGGTTCCCGAAGGTTGAGTTCCTCTTCTGCCAATGGCACATGAGCCCCCGGGACGGCAACATCCCCCCGATCGCCATGCGCGAGAAGCTCTCCCAGCACTACGGAATCCCTTTCATCAACATGATCCCGACAGTTGAAGGCCTGACCAAGAACTGGTGCAATCGCTTCGCGCTCTGTCCCGATGGCGGGCATCCCCAAGCCGCTGCCCACACCATCTGGTTCCGGCAGCTTGAGCAGATGTTCGAAATGGCCGACCCCATCCTGCCGCCCATCCCCCAGAAACGCCTGCCGCCACGCCTGAATCCCTACAGCTATGGGTGGGAAGGAAAGGTGGTAACCTACACCGCTCCCCACAAACGCATTCGCGGGTCCCGCATGATCCTCGACGACACCGCCTTCAACCTCTGGTGCAGAGATGGACAGAAAGGCTGGATGACCCTGGTCATCGACGGCAAGCCCATCCGCAAAGGACCGGCGGGCAACGGTCGGCAGATGACTCGTCGCGACCTCCGCAACTCCTCCTTCGTCCATGGTCGCCTCTCCTTGGGGGACCGGCATCTCCTCGAGATCCAGGGCAAAGAGGAGGTCAAGGTGGCTGCGCTCGACAGCAAGGTCTGCGACAAACGCGCCCGTTTCCCAGTCGCCTCCCCCGCCTGGCGCCTCTCCGATGGCATCGCCGCCGCCCGACCCTTCGCCTCGGCATGGGGCGCTCCCTACGGCGACCAGACCATCACCCTCCAGCCGGGACAGACCATGTCGATCGAGGTCGAGGCAAGCGACCTTGCCATCGCCTACCTGGACACGCCTGAATCAGGAGTCCTTCACGCCACCATCGACGGCAAGGAGAAGCTGGCCCAGGCCTGCAACCTTCCGTTCACCGACAGCGACGGCAAGCAGCACTTCCTCGAGAATCGACGCGGCATCCGCGACCTGGGCTTTGCCCGGCACACCGTCCGGCTTCACAGCACCGGTGCGCCCGTCAAGCTCCTTTCGCTCTACACCTACGACAGCAGACCATAGTCTGGCCGACCATCCCAACTACCCTAGGCAGATTCGTCATGCCCCATATCCTCGAGCCTGCCCGTGAAATCCCCGTCGCCGCCGAGTATGACGTCCTTGTCTGCGGAGCCGGCCCTGCCGGGATCGCTGCCGCTCTGGCCGCAGCCCGAGCTGGCGCGCGCACCGGCCTGGTCGAGGTCCAGGGATGCCTCGGCGGCATCTGGACCGCCGGCCTGCTTGCCTACTTCCTCGACTACGCCAACAAAGGCGGCCCCATGGCCGAGATCATCGCCGAGCTTGAGCAGCGGAAAGCACGGGCCTTCGACTCGCAGGGAAGTCCCACCAACGCCTTTGATGTGGAAGAGGTGAAGATCCTCCTCGAGGATCTCTGCCAGGCCGCTGGGATCGACATCCGGCTGCACACCCGCGTGACTCAAACCCACGTGGTGGATGGTCGCCTCACCCATGCGATCATCGAGGACAAGTCGGGGCGCCGCGCCTTGGCAGCCCGGACCTTTGTGGATTGCACCGGCGATGGCGATCTCGCCGCCCTGGCGGGGTGCGGCTTCGATTTCGGCCATCCCGAGACTGGTGCCACCCAGCCTTTCTCTCTGATCATGCTCGTGGGCGGCATCCAGCGCCGCGAAGTGCGCGCCTACTTCCGCGAAGGCAAGGAGGCATGGGGCGGCGCCAAAGGCCGCCTGCAGGCTGATATGGCAGCAGGCGGCTGCGATCCCAGTTACGCAAACCCCTCCCTCTTCCCCGTGCGAGATGACTTCTTCATCCTTATGTCCAACCACGAGTACCAGTTCAGTGGTCTCTGTGCCGAAGACTTGACCGCCGCCACCCTCAAGGCCCGCCGTGAACTGCACGACCAGATCAACGGTTTGCGCACCCAAGGCGGCGTCTGGAGGAACATCCACATCCTCAGTACCGGCAACCGAATCGGTGTCCGCGAGGGGCGCCGCATCCATGGCCTACACACCGTCACTCTCGAAGATATGATGGCTGGTGCACGCCACGAGGACGCCGTCTGCCGCGTCCACTTCGGCATCGACGTCCACTCCACCAACCCCCACGCCAATCAAGGGCATCGAGGGCTCGAAACCCCGCATTCAGCCCTATGACATCCCCCTGCGGGCCTTGATCGCGCGTGATGTGGAGGGATTGATGATGGCCGGCCGCTGCATCAGCGGCGACTTCCTGGCCCACTCCAGCTACCGGGTGACCGGCGACGCCGTGACCATGGGCGAAGCCGCCGGAGGCCACGCGGCTGGCCCGTAGCAGCCCGCTGGCAACCAAGCGCGCCAAGGTCTACCTTCCCATACAGCGGGGATACACCTGCTCTCCGGGAGACCGCGCATGGATACCAACGTCGCCTCGCTGATTCTGTCGGCCACCAAGCCCGATGGCAAACTGGCCCAGTACCTCGCCCAGCACGGCATGGAGATCGTGCCGGTCGTCGAGGACGAGGGCAACGTGGACCGCTACATCGTCAGCGACCGCCTGGTGGCGGAGCGGCGGACCTCCTCCACCTTCCTGCGCGGCATCATGGACAAGACGCTGTTCACGAGTGCCGTCTTCCTGCACGAGCACTGGGAGTTGCCCATCCTGATCATCGAGGGTGAGGTGTACAACTACTACGCAGGCTTCTCCCCGCAGGCCATCCGCGGGGCGCTGACCTCCATGGTGATCGAGTATGGGCTCAACGTCCTCCACTCCGCAGGTCTTGAGGAGACTGCGGAGATTCTGGGCATGCTGGCCAAACAGGAGCAAACCGGGATTCCCGAGATCTCCATGGTCCCCAAACGCAAGGCCGATGACCTGCCGGACCTGCAGCGCCGGGTCATTGAGATGCTCCCCGGTTCGGGCCGCGTCCTTGGCAAAGCCCTGCTCCGCCACTTCGGCAGCGTCCGCGCCGTCATGGAAGCCAGCGAAGACGAACTGCGAGCAGTCAAGGGCATCGGGGCCAAGACCGCTCGCGGGATCCGCTCGGTCTGCCATTCGTCCTACGAAGCGATCGACAGCGAGCAGGAGATGGAGGACGCCATCGAGCACTCTCCCCGCCCGCTCTTCCATCATCCCGTCCAACTCCTGGCCCGCCAACACTACATCTTCTCGGACGAGCGTGAGCGGCACATTGTAGACCTCGTCTTTCTGGATGAGGAGAACCGGGAAATCGTCCTCGTCGAGCTCAAACGCGGGCGGCTCTCGCGCGAGCACGAACAGCAGCTCCAACGCTACCTGGACCATGCCGAGGAATCGCCCCTCGTCACGGAACACCTCCGGGCAGGCTTTGCCCTGGCCGGCATGCTGGCCAGCCTCGACGAGACCACATACCGCCCCCGCAACCGCGCCATCCACGTCGCCCACGTCAACCGCGGGAAGGCCATCCGCGCCTTCGCCGAGCGCAACGCCCCATGAATGTCGACCGGTTCCTAGATGAGCTCCGCAGCGCTCCCGACTACGCCGGGCAGATCGTGCATATCCACGACGAGCCCGCACGCGAGGGTGCCTTTGTCGAACTGACCGAGCTCCCCTCCCCTTGGCTGCGTGACCTCCTCGGCAAGGCGGGCGTCGAGCAACTCTACAGCCACCAGCACCAGGCTCTGACTCTTGGTCTGGCCGGGCAGGACGTGCTCGTCGCCACCGGCACTGCCTCGGGCAAGAGCCTCTGCTACCTGCTCCCCATCCTCCAGACGCTGCACGACAATCCCAATGCCCGCGCACTGCTCCTCTTCCCCACCAAGGCCCTTACCCAGGACCAGTTCCGCAATTGTCAGCGTCTGCTCGAACTGGCAGGGATGGAACGCCTGTTGGCTGGCGTCCTCGATGGAGATACGCCCTCCGATATGCGTCGCCGCCTGCGGGACCGGGGCAACATCATCTTCACCAATCCCGATATGCTCCACGCCGCCCTGATGCCCCAGCACGGGCGCTGGGCCGGCTTCCTCGGCAACCTGCGGCATCTGGTGATCGACGAACTCCACGTCTACTCCGGCATCTTCGGCTCGAACATGGCCCATGTCATGACCCGTTTCTCCCGGCTGTGCAAGCACTACCACAGCTGTCCCAGCATGACCGCGTGCTCGGCCACCATCGCCAATCCCAAGGAACTGGCTGACCGGCTCACCGGACGCGACTTTGCGCTGGTGGACCAGGATGGCAGCCCGCGCGGTCGCCGGGTCACCGTCTTCTGGAACCCGCCCCGTATCCGTCAGCGGGAGTACCGAGGCCGCCGCAGCGCCAATGTGGAAGCCCACGAACTGATGGCCCAGCTCGTGGCTCAAGGCGTCCCCACCATCACCTTCTCCAAGGCCAAAATGACCGCCGAGATGATCCACCGCTACGTCACCGAACGCTTGCGGGAGATCGCCCCCGGCAAGGCCGCCAAGGTCACCCCCTATCGCGGCGGGTACCTCCCTGCGGAGCGGCGCGAGATCGAGCGACGCCTCTTCAACGGGGAACTTCTCGGCGTCAGCACCACCCCGGCACTGGAGCTGGGCATCGACGTGGGCGGGCTGGAAGCGGCGATCATTGTCGGCTATCCCGGCACGCGGGCCAGCTTCTTCCAGCAATCGGGCCGGGCCGGGCGCAAGGAGGCGGACAGCGTCGTCTTCCTGGTCGGGCTCGATACCAGCATCAACCAGTACATCATGACCGAGCCGGACTATATCTTCGGGCGCTGCGTCGAACACGCGGTGATCGATCCAGAGAATCCCTTTGTGGCCACCGGGCACCTCCGCTGCGCGACCCATGAAATCCCGTTGGCCCAGCGCGAACTGCCCCGCTTCAGCCCCCATGCCGGCATGGTTCTCCATGTCCTCTCCGACAACCGGAAAGTGAAGCAGATCGACAGCCGCTGGTACTACGCCGCCTCGGAGATCCCCCACCATGAAGTCCCGTTGCGCGACTATGCCATGGCCAATGTGCTGATCGAGGATGTGGGTTCCGGCAATGTCCTTGGGGAGGTCAACGAGTACGATGCCGAGCCCATTCTCCATCCCGAGGCCATCTACATGCACCGGGGCGACACCTACCGCGTCCTCGAGTTGGACCTGGAACGCAAGCTCGCACGGGTCCAGAAGGTGGATGTGGACTACTACACCCAACCACTGGGCGGCACCGACATCCACCATGTGGACGAGCAATTGCGCGAGAAGGAGTTCGGCACCGGCAAGGTCTACTGGGGCGAAGTCACCTCCTACTTCAACACCTACGCTTACGAGAAGATTCACTTCTACTCGCTGGACGCCATTTCGGTTCACGAGCTGGAATTACCCACCCTCGTGCTGGAAACGCAGGCCTTCTGGATCGTGCCTCCCGAGTACCTGATGGAGCAAGTCCGTGCCGCCGGACTCGATGTCCACAGCGGCCTGCGCGGCATCGGCTACGCCACCCGCATGATGCTGCCGCTGTTCATGACCTGCGACACCCTCGACTTCTCCCACACCATCGGCAGCGTCAACTCCCCCTGGAACGCGATCTTCATCTACGAGCGCTACCCCCACGGCCTCGGCTTCACCAGCAAGGCCTACGAGCGGATGCACGAAATCCTCCCCGCTGTTCTGGAAATGATCCACGACTGCTCCTGTGCAGAGGGCTGTCCCTGTTGCGTAGGCAAGCCCCTGCGCCAGTTCACCACCTGGAACGTGGAGCGCGGCGAGGCTTCCATTCCCAGCAAGCGGGGGGCCATCATCATCCTCGAAGGCATGCTTGCCGACCAGCAAAGCCTGGTCCACGAAGACCTGGGTGCCTTGACTGAATCCGATGGTGGGCGCGAAGCGCGCCTCGAGCGCGACCTGCGCCGCCGCCTTGAAAAGGAACGCGACCCCAAAGTCTTCCACCCCATCCGCCCTACCCCCGAGGTCCGCACCGAGTACCCCGACCGCGAAACGGAAACGGAACTGGCCACGCCCGACGTGTCCCGACGAGCCGAACGCCGCCAAGGCTTCGACCGCGATCTGCGCAAGCGCCTGGCCAAGAAACTTGGGCTCGACGGGCTCTCCCCCCATGCCTCCCCAGGTGACTCGGCCCGCCTTACCGGCCGCCCCGATCCCAGCGTCGCGCCCCAGGGCATGTCCCGCCGGGGCAGCAACCTTCGCCCCACCGCCTTCCCCGGTCGCCCCGTGGATCCCCCAGAGCCGCCCGCCCCGCCGGAGCCGCCCGCCAGCCAGATTCCCATCTCGATGGGGGATTCCCTTGCGGCCCGCGCCCGCAAGCTCAAACGCGCCCGCAAGAAGGACCCGGATTCACCGTAGGGCCGCAGGCTCTGGACCTGCGGAGGGGGGTCGTCTTGCGTTGCGAAGACGGCCATACCACCCGTGCCCGGAAGCCGTTGCGAGAGAAGGGAGGCAAAACCATCCCCCCCTCCCCAATAGCGCGAAGGCGACGCCCGTTGCCGCCTATGGAGGCCCTTGTTCCCTCGCCGCATGCTCGATTCACCTGCCCGCCAGTATGGAGCCCGTTTCGTGTCCAACCTGCGCCGTCTGTCCCTCGTGCTCGCCGTTTCCGTCTTGTTTAATGTGGGACTGACCGCACTCTGGCTGCGGGCCCGAAGGGCGGCTATCCTGCCCAGCGTGGCCAAGGTGACGTTGCGGGAGGAGAAGACGGAATCGCCGACGGTGGACGTGCAGTTCACCACCGACATGCCCACGGGCAAGGTCGACCCGAGCAACCCTCCCGTTCTGTTCACCCCGCCAGTGGCAGGCAAGTCGACCTACACCTGGCAGAGTCCCCGCCTGCTTGCAGTCTCCCTCGACGACTCGGTGCTGACCCCTGGGAAGACCTACCAGACCCGCGCTCGGGACGGCCTGCAGGACGCCCGCGGGCTAGTCGTCGATGCGCGGGCGCGGCCCTTCGTCTCCCCAGCTCTGCGCCTGACGGGCCCGATCGAGGTCGAGCGAGTCAGCGAGAACAGCACCCGCCTTGTACTGCCCCTCAACGGGTTGGTCTTCCCCAGGAACCTGGCCAGCAAGACAACCCTTTCCTATATGTGGCAGGACAAGCCTGCCACCAGCACGACCAGTACCGTGCAGGCCGAATACGCCCACCGAGCCATCCTCATGGTCAACCACCCGCCCGGGCTCAAGAAGGCCACCGTCCGGATCGCCGCCAAGCTCAAGGCCAAGGACGCAGACATCGGCACGCTCGAGGAGATTGAGCAAGAGATCAAGCTTGTTCCCCATCTCCGCTTCACTCGCGCCTGGTGCCCAAGCCGGAATTCTCGCGAGCTCAGCATCCGTTTCAGCACAACCACCCGCCTGAAGCAGGAGGGGCTGAGCGAGCGGATCGAGATCTCGCCGCCCGCCCGCGTCAGTATCGCCACCGGCTATCGTGGTCTCACTCTGAGCGGCGGGGACCTCAAACCACGGACCTTCTACCGCATCACCTTCCGCAAAGGCATCCAGGGCCTTCTCTCCACCGTGCTGGAGGAAGACACCACCTTCACCGTCATCACCGGTCGGTTCTCGCCGAGTTTGGAGTTCCTGTCCAGCGGGCCGCTGTTGCCCCGTTCGCGCAAAGCCGAGTTGCTGGCTCGCCTGTCCAGTGTGGAGGAAGCCACCTTCACCGCCTGGCGCGTGTATCCCCGCAACTATGTGGAGTACTTCACACGGGACTGGTACTCCCGCTACAGCTCCGGGCGCCATGCCAGCTACGGAACGCAACTGCGTTCCGTCACCTTCAAGCCCCAGATGGAAGGCGGCAAACAAGAGGTGCGCACCGTCCCCCTCGACGAATTGCTCCAAGGACAGACCACCGGGCTCTTCGTCATCGAAGGAAAAACCGGTGACAACGACAAGCGGAACCGGCGGCGAGTCATTCTCACCGATATCGGGTTGGGGGTCGTGCAGGACCGGGACAGCATCCTCGTCTGGGCACTCTCCCTCGCCGACGGCACGCCTCTTGCCAACTGCCAGATCGACATCTACACCGACAAGAACCTGCCCATCGGGAGTGCCCGCACCGGCCGCAATGGCACCGCCCTCATCACCCACGGCAAGCTGCCGAAGGGAGAAGCGCCGTACCTGGTGACCGCTCGCCTCGGGGATGATGCCTCCATGCTTCTTCTCGACGGCAGTGGGGACCACAACCAAGTGCCCTTTGCGCTCAAGGGACGACCGTACCCGAAGCATGCCTACGAGGCGTTTGTCTACACCGAGCGCGGCATCTGCCGTCCCGGCGAGCGGATCATCGCGGCTGCCTTGGTGCGTGACGATGGGCGGCTTCGTTCGGCAGCCGATCTACCCGTGGAGCTGCGCGTGCGCGATCCACTTGGCCGCGTCCTGCGGCGCATCCCACGCACCCTCAACGCCGACGGTTTCGCCACCGCTCGCTTCGAGATTCCCTTCGATGCCCGTACCGGTGGCTACTCCATCCAGGTCGCCATGCCCGGCGATGGCCCCGTCTGGGGAGAAACCCGGTTCACGGTCGGCTGCTACCGGCCCGACCAGATCCGGACCACCTTCGAGTTGGACAAACCCCAGTACGAGATCCCCAAGGAGAAGATCACCGCAACCCTGGACGGACGCTTCTACTTCGGGCCACCCGCCAGCGACTGCCAGGCCAACTTCCGCTGGGAGTTCACCCAGAGGCCATTCCGTCCCAAGGGTTATGAGGACTACACCTTCGGGGACGAACAGCGCGGTGCCCTCAGGTCAGCAGGCGACCGGGTCAAGGCAAAGACCGATGAGAAAGGCCGGGCCCAGTTGGTTTTCCTCCCCAAGCCCAAGGGGCTCCCCGCCGCAGCCTGGGGCATCGGCCTCACGGCAGAACTGATCGCGCCTTCCGGGGCCACAGTCAGTGCGCGCCAGAACGCCACGCTCCATGTCTACCCGTTCTACCTCGGGATCAAGCGCCTGTGGAAGCGCGAGGAGCCCCCCAAGGGGAATATCCTCCGCTTCAGCTGGGCGGCGGTGTCACCTGCTGGCAAGGAAGTGGCCCCCGGCGAGAAGGTGTCCTGCGAACTCCACCGCCATGAGTACATCTATACGCTCCGTGAGCGTTCCCACGGCTTCGTGCGCGAATGGGCGGAACGTTGGGTTCCCGTCGCCAAAGGGGAGGTCCCCAACTCGACGACAGGTGCGCGTGGGACGTTCACCGTGCCTGCCCCACGAGCGGGATCCTACCGTCTGACCATCACCGGCAGAGACAATGTGAGCGCCTCCACACGGTTCTGGTACAGCGCTGGCGACGCGGAGTTTGCTCGCCCGGCGAGCCCCACGGCGCTGCTTCTGGAGACCGACAAACCAGCCTATGCCCCAGGCGAAACAGCGATGGTCAGTTTCCATTCACCGGTGGCCGGGCAGGCCCTCCTCTGCCTCTCCGGCAAGACCGCCCTGCGTACGGTGCCAATCGCTGTGCAAGCGGGCCGCAATGTGGTGCCCCTCCCCCTCCCCGCGACCGTCCCCTACGCCTCCCTCTTCGTCTCCGCCACCGTCGTCTGTCGCTTCAAGGACGGGCACGACGCCACCCGGAGACTCTTTGGCCTGGGACGGATCACCCTCGTGCAGGACAAACGCCGCCTCGATGTCGCTCTCGATGTCGCCGCCACCGCCCGCCCGAATGGCAAGCTCCCGGTCACGATTCGCTTGCGGTCGGGGGATGTGCCCAGCCGAGGCACGGTCCAGTTGCTGGCCGTGGACGAAGGCGTCCTGGCCCTCACTGCCTACCGCACTCCCGATCCCTTCGCCCACTTCTTCGGTCCGCGCTCCTGCTCCCTGACCTTCGCCGATGCCTACAACCAGGTGTTCACGGACCTGAGCGGAGAATACGGGGATGCCTCAC
>JABGQJ010000208.1:2737-11041 GCA_018648945.1 Victivallales bacterium | reverse complement strand
CCAGCCGCGTTCCTGTACCAGCTCCGCCAGTGGGTGGCTGGAGGAAACGAGCTCGTCGACGGAGAAACGAAGGCCGCCCTGTTCCAGGTAGGCGGTCTTCTGGGCGGGGGAGTTGCAGCCGTCGTTGGTGAGGAGCAGAAACGGAAACTGGCGTCCGCGCAGCTCAGTCAGCAGCTCGCGGCTTCCCGGCAACGGGGTGCGGGAGGTCATCAGGACGCCATCCACATCGAGTAGGAGCGCGTCGATTTCCGGGGCATGGGAGGAGAACCAGGTGCGAAATGAGGTCATGTAGAGTGGTGGGTTGTGGGGGGAGCAGGCAGGCGACCGTGAGACACCGGGGAACATAGTGCGCCATTCCGACCGTGCTTCGCTCGTTTTTTCCGCGAGGACTGGGAACTCCGCCACGTTGCGGCCATCATACAGAGTAGTAAGCGACGGGCAACGACATTCTCCGCGTTGCCTCTCTCAGGAGCAGGCGCCGGTTGCGCCGCCCTGTTAGATACGGTGCCTCCCGATTGCAGTATGCTGCGGGAGGCACCAACTATTTCCGGGGGGAGGGGGATGGCTCCCAGAGGCACCAGGAAGGCACGTGTGTCGCGGAGAGCAGGTGGCGTTGTCCGGGGCTTGCCAGGTCGATCATCAAGGTAGTGGCGCGGCGCTCCAAAGCGGTTCAGGCGCTCGCGGGAGACGAGGAGAAGCGAGGGATCGTCTGTGAAGCAGTAGTCGCGGACGCCCGTCAGCCCCGTCGCGATTTGTTCTGGCTCCCCGTCCACCAGACCCCGCCGAGTACGCCAGCGCAAACGCCGCACAGCAGCAACTTCACGATTCTCGGAAGGGGCATACCTGTCACCCAGTTGGTCTAGAACGTATGGCGCAGGCCGACGGACGCCTGGAATCCATAGTCGGGATAGCCGACTACGGTGGAGTATTCGTCATCGAAGAGGTTCTCCAGGGCAACGTACACCCGGGTCTGCTGTTCATTGCCGAAGCGGTAGCCGATGGTCAGGTTCAGGTCCGTGAAGTCGCCAAGGTCGTGGTACTGCTTGTCCTGGGCAAAGCGCAGATTCTCGAATCGCGAGACGTACTTGCCGAAGAGATTGACATCCAGCGGGCCGAACTCCCCATAGATGCCGGCCGTGACGATCTGGTCCGGGATTTCCATGTAGTTCGCCCAGTCGCCGTCCATGTTCCTGATGGAGTTCATGAAGGTGGCGGCAGCGAAGAACTCGACCTTGTCCCATAGTTTGGCGGAGCGGGCCTCGATTTCGAGTCCGTATTGGCGTACGTCGCCGACGGTGTAGATATCGATGTTGTCCTTGTCCGCGTTCAGCACGTCCTTGATCAGGATGCTGGCGTTGTCGCGGATGGTCCAGAAGCCGCCGACCTTCAGCATGCCGATGCCGGGACGTTCAAATTTCACGCCCAGGTCGGTCATCAGCCGGGCTTCGCGCTCCAGCACCTCGCCGTTCTCGGTGGCGGCACCGGGCGGGGCATCCACGGTGCCGAAGGCCAGGTGGGCGTAGAGTTCCGCCGTTTCGTTGAGCGTGTACTTGGCCCCGAGGGTGGCGGTCATGGTCGGGTCGGCCCATTCGTCCTCGACCGCATAGGACTTCAGGTTCTGACCGGTGATGTTGAAGCTGGCGTGGGTGTATTTGTTGTAGTAGGCGCGGGTGTAGCGGAGCCCGGCGTCAAGGGTCAGGGCGCCGAAGCGGTGCTCGTCGATCACGAAGCCGGAGAAGGTGTGCACGTCCATTTCCCGCCCCGTGTAGAAGCGTTTGCCGTCGGGGCAGACCCACTGGTTCCACTGCACGCCGACGCGCAGCGTGTTGTTCTCGCCAAGGTTGCGCGCGTGAGCAAGTCCGGCGGTGTATTCCCAGTCCTCGAAGGTGCCATTCTTGCTGATCTTCTCCGCCCACTCGAACTCGGGGATGCGCTTGATGTAACCAAGGGTCAGCTCGGTGGATGCGCCCTCGCTGTGTTCGAGGACCGCGCGCAGATTGGCCCCGTACATCGTGTAGTGAGAGTACTGCTCGGTCCGGGCCATCAGCGCCAGGTTGGCGGGATCCTGGGGTTTGCGCAGTTCGCGCTCACCCTTCATGTAGAAGGCGGTGGCCTCCAGGCGCAGCCCGCCATCCAGCTGGAGACCGCCCGTGCCAAAGACACTGGCCATGCGCTCGACGGCGTTCTCGTCGTCCGGCCCGTCCGTGGCCGACCAACTGCCGCCGACCGTGTAGTAGCCCCGTTCGGAGGAGTCGCCGGTGACGAAACTGGCCCGCCCGGAGTTGAAGCGACCGTACTCGGCGTGGACGATGGTGGTCTGTTCCTCGAATCGCCGGGGAATCACGTTGATCGCCCCGACCAGTCCGGAATTGGGCCCGATCATCAGCGCCCCACTGGAGCGCAGGATCTCGACACGCTCGACGAAGGCGGCGGGGAAGATGTAGGGCAACTCCAGAAACTCACGCTGCCAGACACCGTTCAGGGCATAGTCGGGATAGGGGTAGATCTGGCCGCGGAAGGAGGAGAAACTCTTGACCTTGCGGCCCCGCGTCTCGGTAAGCACCCCGGGAGCGAAGTCGAGGGCGTCGGTGAGGGTCTCGGCGCCCTGTAGCTGGAGCTGCAGGCGGTCCACCGTGGAGGTGGCGATTTCCAGAGCGGCCGATTCGAGCCCCGGATTGTTGATCAGGTCTCGCTCCGCACTCCTCGATTCCACCACATAGTCGCCCATGCGCACGATCTTGGCGCCGGCCTGGTCGGGTGCGGTTTCCTGGGCGAGGAGGCCCATGCTCGCGAAGGACAAGAGGGGGAGGAGGCAGCTTCTCTTCATGGCGTTTCTCCGAAACAGCGATGGCGGCATCAACCGCGCGAATGGGCCCGTAATGTCGGCCCTGTCCGCAAGGAGGTCAAGGGGATGAACGGTGTTCCCGCGGGAGGCTGGCTTGCCCGCCGCGCGCTGCATGATGCGGGGACAAAGGAGACCAGTTCCCGGCAGAAATGCTGCGCAACTGGTCATCTTGCGGGTCGGAAGAAGTGTGAATTGCAGTCGAATATAGGCAGGCTATTCTCCTGTATCCCTGCTGGTGTATCGACAAGTTGCCGCGAATCGCCTCCTCCAGGCAATGACTCGTGCGGTTTGAGGCAGAAACTGAAAAATATAGCGAATTACACCTGGAATAGATAGGCACGTGATATACTGTAAGGGTCGCAATACAACGAGTCTACAGTGTCTCGCGCTGCCCCATACGTGGGAGCGGGAAGGTGGGCTCCAAGCGTCCCGCAACAGGTAAAGGGCTCCACAGAATGAAGAAGACGCGACAAGGTTTCACGTTGATCGAGCTGCTGGTAGTGATCGCCATCATCGCCATCCTGGCGTCGATGCTTCTCCCCGCACTTCAGCAGGCTCGCGAGAAGGCTCGGGCAATCTCCTGCACGAACCAGTTGAAGCAGATTGGGCTCGGCTGGATCATGTACACGGACGACAATGACGAACGGACCCCCAAGTACAGCGGCAATGGCGTGAGCTACGAGAGCGGCACGAAGCGCGGCGATCAGTGGAACACCCGGATCTACACCTATGTCGGCGACATCAAGACCTTCGGTTGCCCGAGTTCCGGCAGGGACCCGTCCCGGCCCAACAGTTCTGGCCGGAACTACATGGGGCCTGGTGTCACCCACAGCAACGGCTGCCGCATCTACTCGAACTACGCCTACAATGCCGGTTCGAACTGGGGCGAGTACAACGGTCCCGGCAATGCCACGATGAGCTCGTTCACGTCTCCCTCCGGGACCTATGTGGTTCTTGAAGGGCAGTGCAACCGGACGTTCCCTGCCGGTTACACCGGCTCTGGCAGCTCGAGCAATGCCCAGCGCATCACCAACAACGGGACCTTTGGGTTGCACAGTGACCAGAGCAATATCCTGTTTGGCGACGGGCATGTGACCTCTGAGAAGCTCGCCGGCATCATGTCCCACCGGAACGGCGACCTGGGTCCCTGGACCCGGGACAACTCCAACAGCGGCAGCTGGTAGGTACGGCCGACTCGGCCCAACAGTTGTTCTCTTATCACCCCGGCAGTGGCCCCCCCCACTGCCGGGGTTTCTGTTTGTAGGGACTTGATTTGCCCGTTGATGCAGGTAGGCTCGCAACGTCGTTTTGTGGCGCAGACCGGAGAAAAGTCCCATGAATGGTTCCGTATGGCCGGATGGTAAGCAGGTGGCGGTAAGCCTGAGTTTCGACGACGCGCGGGATTCTCAACTCGACCAGGGGGTCCCGGTGCTGAACGCTTGCGGTGCGAAGGGCACGTTCTACCTGAACGTGGAACGGGCCACGGCGCGAGCCGCCGACTGGCGCGCCGCAGCGGCAGCGGGGCACGAGCTGGGCAATCACAGCCTCCGTCATTCCTGCAGCGGCAACTTCGTCTGGCGTGTGGCCAACGTACTGGAGAACTACACGCAGGAAGGAATGGAAGAGGAACTGCTGATTGCCAATCAGCAACTGACCAACCTCTTTGGCGCGGTCCCACGCACCTTCGCCTATCCCTGCGGCCAGACCTTTGTGGGCCGGGGAGTCGGGCGCCAAAGCTATGTGCCTGTGGTGGCCCGTCACTTCCTGGCTGGTCGCGGCTTCCGCGACGAGTTCTACAATCGGCCGGAGTTCGTGGACCTGGCCAAGGTGGGCGGCACGGAGATGGACGGGGTGCCCTACGACCGGCTGATTGCCCACATTGAGCGGGCGGCTGCCAATGGCCAATGGGTGGTGTTGGTTGGCCACGACGTCTTGCTGGATGAAACCCGGCGGCAGACCGTGACCCCCGAGACGCTACGCCGGCTCTGCGAGTATTGCCTGGACTCGGCAAACGGGGTCTGGCTGGAGACGGTGGCGACGGTGGCGGAACGGGTACACCAGGCTCAGATGAATTCCATCGAGTAGTCTTCCAGCACGCAGTCGCGGATGGTCTCGACGAAGGCGACGACGTTGCTCAGCATCTGGTTGGCATGTCGCTGATCGTTGCTCACTGCCGCGATGCCGATGCATGCGTGGTTCCAGACCTCGTTGTCGCCCACCTCGGCTACGGCCACATTGAACTTGGATCGGACGCGATCACGAATGCGGTTGACGGTCATGCGCTTCTCCTTGAGCGAGAAGGCCCCGTCGATATCGACTTCGAGAGTAAGGATGCCGATGATCACGAGTCCGCCCCCGCTTCGCCCACGATCTCGCCGACTGCCTGCAGGAAGGAGGCCATGTCCTCGTCGGTCCCGATGGTGATGCGGATGCGGTCGCGGATGCGCTCGTCGCTGAAGTAGCGGACCAGGAAGCCGTGGTCACGGAGAGCCAGGAACATGCGTTCGGCATCGATGGGTGGACGGGTGAGCACGAAGTTGGTCTGCGATGGCAAGGTCTCGAAGCCCAGTCTGGTCAATTGCGCGACGACCCGTTCCCGCGTGGCCTGGATTCGCTGGCTGTTCGCCTCCATGTAGGCTCGGTCCCGCAAGGCGGCCACGCCCACAGTCTGGGCCAGCATGTCGATGTTGTAGGAGTCCTTGACCTTGAGCATCTCGGCGATGAGGTCGGGGTTGGCGTAGGCGATACCAAGCCGGACGCCTGCCATGGAGTAACTCTTGGAGAAGGTGCGGGAAACGACCACATTCGGGTACTGCTTCACGAAGTCCACGCAGTGGTCGGTTGCGAAGTCCACATAGGCCTCGTCGATCCAGACCACGCCGGGGAACTCCTGGCAGACGCGGTGCATGGTCTCAAAAGGGAAGGCGTTGCCGGTGGGCGCGTTGGGACGGCAGACGATGAACAAAGTTGCCCCGGTGGCCTGTTCGGCGGCGTTGGGAGGGAGCTCGAAGCTCTCGTCCAGCTCCACCACCACATGCCGGGCGGCCTGGAGATCGGTCAGCACTGGGTAGAGGGAGTAGCTGGGGTGGGTGTAGGCGCAATTGCCGTTCTGATCGACGAAGGTCCGGAGGGCGATGGTCAGCAGATCGTCGGAGCCATTGCCGGCGATCACCCAATCGCGGTTCAGACCAAAGGCCTCGCCAGCCACCTCGCGGAGTTCGAGGGAGAGGGGCTCGGAGTAGAGCCGCAGACGGGCGGGATCGAACTCGCGCAACGCCCGGAAGACCTGGGGGGAGGGCGGATAGGGGTTCTCGTTGGTGTTGAGCTTGACATAGGCCCGGTCGCGGGGCTGCTCGCCGGGCGTGTAGCCGACCATTCTGGCTATGTTCTGGCGGACCAGACTCATGGTTCCGTCTCCTGGCTGTGGTTGATCCGGTAATGTACTCCTGCCCACCCCTCCCGCAATGGCAACCGCAGGCCCCCGCGCTATGGTTTCGCCATTGGCGTGCATCCACCCAGGAAAGGATCAGACATGAACAAGAGCTACATCGAACGCGTGTTGGCATCCACCCCGGCCCCGGATTTCGGCAACCTTCAGCAGGTTCTGGCAAAGGGGATTCCTTCCCGGTCGACCCTGTTCGAGTTCTTCCTGAACGGACCGCTCTACCAGCGACTGGCTGGCTGTGATGCGTTCGAAGGGGATGTGGCTCTCTTCCGCTTGCTCAGCACAGGCTTCCGGCAGGCTGGCTACGACTACGTGACCTTCAAGCCCAACCAGTTCTGTTTCCCGGCCGGAGTCCACGAGCACGACCAGACCATCTCGCTCAATGACGGCATTGTCATCTCCGACCGCGAGAGCTTCGAGAAGTACCAGTGGATCGATCCCGACGACTGCACCGACTACGAGGTGCTTGACCAGGTTGCCAAGTGGTTGCCGGAGGGCATGAAGATCGTGCTCCACTGCCCCGGTGGCGTCCTGGAGAACGTCATCCGGCTCTGTGGCTACGACAACCTCTGCTTTATGCTGATGGACGATCCGGAGTTGGCCAAGGAGCTCTTCGATGCGATCGGTTCCCGGCTGGTGCGGCACGTGGAGTTGGGCGCAGTCTACGACTCGGTGGGCGCGTGCATCTCCAACGACGACTGGGGTTTCAAGACCCAACCCATGCTGTCCCCCGCCGACCTCAGGACCTACGTCTTCCCCTGGCACCAGAAGATCGTGGCGGCCGCCCACGCGGCAGGCAAGCCCTGCATCCTGCACTCCTGTGGCAATGCCTCGGAGATCATGGAGGATATTATCGAGGGCATGGAGTTCGACGGCAAGCACTCCTTCGAGGACACCATCGAGCCGATCGAGACGACCTACGAGACCTACAAGGGGCGCGTGGCTCTGCTTGGTGGCATGGATGTGGACTTTGTGATCCGCTCCGAGCCCGATGCCGTGTACCGGCGGTCGCGCGAGATGCTCGAACAGGCCGCCGGGGTGGGCGGCTATGCGCTGGGTACTGGCAATAGCGTGCCCGCCTATGTGCCGGACGAGAACTACAGCGCCATGATCTGGGCCGCGCTGGAAACCCGCTAGACGGCATGGAGTGGGACGCATACCGCGACTGTTGCCTGTGTCCGCGCCATTGCGGTGCGGACCGGTTGGCTGGGCGGACGGGATTCTGTGGCGAACCCGCAGTCTGCCGCGTGGCCTCCGTGGGGGCGCACCACGGCGAAGAGCCCTGCTTCTCCGGCCAGCAGGGCTCGGGGACGGTGTTCTTCAGTGGCTGCTCCTGCGGCTGCTTCTTCTGCCAGAACCACCAGATCTCGCACGAACACCTCGGCGACGAACTCTCCCTGGAGCAGCTGGTCGGACGCATCGAGGCGTTGGTGGCGCAGGGAGTGCACAATGTTAACTTCGTGACCCCCGACCATTTCCAGCCGCATGTGTTGGCGGCATGTCGGCAACTCCGGGCAGCGGGCGTGGACATTCCATTCCTCTACAACTGCTCTGGGTACATGGCAGATGATCGGGTGGCCGAACTGGCCGAAGTGATCGACATCTTCCTGCCCGACTTCAAGTTTGCGGACGCTCGGCTCGCCCAACGCTGTCTAGGCGACCCTAGGTACCCGAAACTCGCGCTGGCCGCGATCACCGCGATGGTCGATGCGGTCGGCTTCCTGACTCCATGGGACGAAACCGGCGAGCAGACGGCTCGCCGGGGCGTCCTGGTCCGTCATCTGGTGTTGCCGGAGGAGGTGGCGAACAGCCTGGGCGTGCTTGAGCGCTTGCACGAGCGCTTCGGACCGAACGTGCCGCTGTCCGTGATGAGCCAATACCGGCCGACCCGCCAGTGTCAGGACCGGGGGGCGTTTGCCCGGACGGTCAGCAGCGAGGAATACGAGAGGGTTTGCGACCGAGTCCTCGAACTGGGATTCGAGCATGCGTTCATCCAGCCGGATTTCGGCGACGA
>JABGQJ010000208.1:0-2641 GCA_018648945.1 Victivallales bacterium | reverse complement strand
GGATACGGTCCGCGCGCTCCAGAGCGCCGGGCACGATGTGTTCGTGGTGCCCCTCTACCTGCCCATCGGCGAGGCAGGCACCGAAGTTCCCGTCTTCTACGGTGCCGTGAATGTGTACCTGGAACAGAAGCTGCCCGGCTACCGTCGGTTGCCGCAGTTCTGCCGCCGTTTCCTTGACGCTTTGCCGATTCTTCGCTGGGCGGCGGATCGCGCCGGCAGCACAAGGGCCAGTGGCCTTGAGGAGCTGACGCTGTCCGTCTTGCGCGGCGAGGAGGGGAAACAGGCTGCCGAACTGGATCGCCTAGTGGAGTGGCTGGCGGAGGAGGAGCCGGATGTCGTGCATCTCTCCAACGGCCTCTTGCTGGGGCTGGCGCGGCGAGTCAAGCAGGAGCTTGGGATTCCCGTTGTCTGTTCCCTGCAGGACGAAGACCAATGGGTGGACGCCATGCCGGCTCAGGCGCGGGAGCGAATCTGGGGATGCATGGGGAATCGAGCGGAGGATGTGGCCCTGTTTCTGCCCGTCAGTCATGTCTATGCGGAACGGATGCAGAAGGCCCTTCGCTTGCCCGCCGACCGCGTCCGGGTCGTCTACCCCGGCATTGACATGGCATCTCGGCAGCCCGCGTCGCCACCCGCCGAGCCTGTCATCGGCTACTATGCCCGGCTGGCGGAGTCCCTTGGGATCAACCTGCTGGTCGATGCCTTCCTGTCGCTATGCACGCGTCCCGGCCTGGAGAATCTGCACCTGACGCTCGCCGGAGGCATGACTGCGGACGATGCCCCGAATCTCCAGGCTCTGCGGGAGCGGCTTGCCGGAGCGGGCCTTGCCGACCGCGTGCGCATCGAGGAGGATTTCGAGCCGAGCCGAAGTGCGGAGATCCTGAGTTCCTTCACAGTCTTGAGCGTTCCCGTTCCCGCTGGTGAAGCCTTCGGGTTGTTCGTGACCGAGGCGCTTTCCTACGGCGTGCCGGTCGTCCAGCCCTCGTGCGGCGCCTTCCGCGAGGTGCTGGAGCGGACGGGAGGCGGGATTCTCTATGATCCCGCCGCCCCATCCTCCCTGGCTGACGCGTTGGCATCGATCCTCCTGAACCCCACGTACCGCGAGGAGCTGGCCGAGGAGGGACGGGCTGGCGTGCGGCGTCACTTCGGCCTGAACACCACCACGATCCCCGCTTTGCTGGATGCCTACGGATTGGCGGCGGCGAGCTCGTAGAGGCACGTCTCAGCTCTGCCGGGGATCGCCCCCCGGTTCCTACCATCCGATGGCTGGCGGGGCGGCGAGGTCAGGCAGGTCAGGGAGTATCCACGGGGCAGATACGCGCCTGCCTCTCTGGTCGCTCTTTCCTTCGCTGCGCTCAGATGGTATGGTTTGACATATCCCCTTTCTCGGAGAACCTCCCATGAGCGAAGAAGCCACGCCCGCCGAAGCCCCCAAAGGGCAGATTGAGTTTCCGTGCGAGAAGTGTGGTGGCATCATGAAATTCGCGCCCACCAGCCAGGGCGTGACATGTGTCTACTGCGGGCACGAGATGAAGGTGCCGCAGAGCGACGAGGATGTGGAGGAGCTTGATCTTGCCGAGTTCATGGCGCACGCCCAGGAGCAGGAGGACATGCTGGAGGAGGCCCTAGTCACCTGTAGTGCCTGCGGGGCCGAAACTACCTTCGATCCCGAGGTGCGTTCGGGTGAGTGTCCCTTCTGTGGTACCCCCATTGTTGCCGAGGCCCACACCAACCGCGTGATCCGACCTAAGAGCCTGCTTCCCTTCGCCGTCGCCAAGCAGGATGGCCTGGCGCTTTTCAAGGCGTGGGTTCGCTCCCGCTGGTTTGCCCCAAGCAAACTTAAGCACGCGGCCGATGACGCGAGCCGGTCCAAACTCAACGGGATCTACGTTCCCCATTGGACGTACGATGCCAACACGATCAGCCACTACACCGGCGAACGCGGCGACGACTACTGGGAGACCCAGCACTACACCACCACCGAGAACGGCAAGACCGTCCACAAGACCCGCCAGGTCCGCAAGACCCGGTGGCACCGGGTCAGCGGGACCGTCTACCAGGTGTTCGACGATATCCTTGTGCTTGCCAGCGAATCCCTGCCTACAGCCTATGCCGAGAAGCTCGAGCCCTGGGATTTGGAGAATCTGGTGCCCTTCGAGGAGAAGTACCTCGCCGGTTTCCGCACCGAGCGTTACCAGATTAGTCTGGAGCGTGGCTTCGAACGCGCGTGCTCGGTCATGGACGACGCCATCCGGCAGAGCATCGAGCACGACATCGGTGGCGACCATCAGCGCATCCACTCCGTCCGCACCCGGCGTCAGAATCTGACCTTCAAGCACATTCTGCTGCCTATCTGGATCAGTGCCTACCGCTACCAGGGCAAGCCCTACCGGTTCATGATCAATGCCCGCACGGGGGAGGTCCAGGGCGAGCGCCCGTGGAGCGTCTGGAAGATCCTTGGTGCGGTGCTGGGAGTTGTTGCGGTCGGCGTAGGTATTTGGTACATGGCCCATTAGGATCCTGGTCTAGGTAGCCCTCGTCTGCGGGGCGTCCGTAGGCGAGGGCGGTGTTCCGCCGCTCTCCCTCCGGGTGGGTCGGGGACATTTGCCGGGGTTTTCCGGCAATTGCATACGCGCTGACG
>JABGQJ010000207.1 GCA_018648945.1 Victivallales bacterium | reverse complement strand
ATAAGTGCCCCTCGTGGGCCGGAGCGAAGCGAAGTTATGCCGGAACTCCACTTGAACGACCAGGCCGGCGCGGCAACTGACAGCGGTCACTCAAAGTAGGCCACCTCCGGTCACTTGAAAGTAGGCCACTTCCGAACCGTTCACAAGCCATGCTACGGTTGTCTCCCCACAAGGAGGCCCGGAACCATGGCGAACGTTCTGAAGGCGGCTATGAAGCATGCGATCGCAACACTACTGGAGCGCGGCCGTTCACAGCGGGCTGTCGCGCGCGAGTTGGGAGTGAGTCGGAAAACGGTTGGCCGGTACGTCCGGCTTGCTCGCGAGGGTGAGTCAAAGGAGGCCATTCCGACCACCGGGTCGGGCTGTGCCGGGGAAGGCGCAAAGGGGGCCATTCCGACCGCCGGGGCGGCCGGTCGGCGGAGCGACTGCGAACCGTTCCGGGAGAGCATCGAGGAGAAGGTGGCGTTGGGCCTCTCGGCACAACGGATCTGGCAGGATCTGCAGGAGGCATCGGACTCCGCGCCCGGCTACGAGTCGGTAAAGCGGTTCGTGCGCCAGTTCGGGGCCCGCGCGGAGCACCCGTTCCGTCGCATGGAGTCGCCGCCGGGCCGGGAGGCGCAGGTCGACTTCGGCAAGGGAGCGCCGGTGGTCGGCGAGGACGGCAAGCGCACCCGCCCGCATCTGTTCCGGATGGTCCTGAGCCATTCGGGTGCGGGATACAGCGAAGTGGTCCGGAAGCAGGATACCGAGACGTTCATCCGGTGCATCGAGAACGCCTTCCTGCACTTTGGCGGAGTCACGGAGACTCTGGTCACCGACAACCTGAAGGCTGCGGTGACGAAGGCCGACTGGTACGATCCCGACATCAACCCGAAGATGCGCGAGTTCTGCGAGCATTGCGGCACGGTGCCTCTGCCGACAAAGCCGCGCATGCCACGGCACAAAGGAAAGGTGGAAAAGAGTGTGGACTACGTACAGCAGAACGCACTAAAGGGGCGGACGTTCGCCAGTCTGGTGGAGCAGAACCAGTTCCTGGCCGACTGGGAGGAAAGGGTGGCCGACACGCGCATCCACGGAACAACTCGGCGGCAGGTGCGGAAGGCCCTGGAGGCGGAACGCGAGTACTTGGCTCCGTTGCCGGAGGGGCTTTTCCCGTGCTTCCGGGAAGCGCAGCGCAAGGTCAACCGGGACGGTCACGTGGAGGTGGACCACGCCTACTACTCGGTTCCCCCCGAGTTTGCCAGGACGACCGTGTGGGTGCGGTGGGACGGCCGGTTCGTCCGCATCTTCGACCTGCGTTTGCGGGAAGTGGCCGTTCATCCCGCCAGCGAGCCGGGGCGCTTCAGCACGCTCACCGGACATGTCTCCAAGCGCAAGATCTCCAGTCTGGAACGGGGAGAGGGATGGATGATGGGGAAACTGCGGCTCGTAGGCCCCCGAACGGAAGCGTGGGCCCGTGCAGTCATGGTCAATCGAGGCATCGAGGGACTGCGCGTGCTCCAGGGGCTTCTCGCCTTGGTCGGCAAGCACAACGGCGACGACATCGAGGTGGCATGCCAGCGGGGGCTCCAGGCTCAGAACTTCAGGCTGAAGGGCATCAGAGAGGCGCTGAAGGAGCCCCGGAGCCAGCCACTGCTGTTCGCCGACCGGCACCCGCTGATCCGCCCCGTCGGCGAGTATGGCCTTCTCGCCCCGTTCCCCGCCCCCGAGGGTGGCGTCTGAAACGCAACTGCACCGCAGCGCGACCAAGAAGGAGACGGCAATGAACGAAGCAATCGAACACGCAACCCGGAAGCTGAGACTCTCGGGCATGGCCCAGAGTCTGGACGTCCGGCTTCAGGAGGCCCGGGCCAACCGGCTCGGGCACGAGCAGTTCCTCGAACTGATCCTCCAGGACGAGATGCTCGTCCGCAAGGAGCGCCAGTTCGGCAGACGCCTCAGACAGGCGGCCTTCCCCGCAGTCAAGACCATGGATCAGTTCAACTGGAACTTCAATCCGAAGCTCGACCGCGACCGCATCGAGCTCCTCGCGGCCTGCCAGTTCATCCGCGACAAGGGCGACGTGCTGTTCATCGGTCCGCCCGGAGTCGGCAAGTCCCACCTGGCGCAGGCTATCGGCTACAACGCACTGAGAATGGGCTTTCTTGTGCTATACCGGTCTATCTTCGACCTTGTCCGCGAGTTCCTTCGCGATGAGGCGATGGCCGGCGAGGACAGGACGTTGCGCAGGTATCTGAAACCCGACCTGCTGATCATCGACGACATGGGGCTGAAGCAGCTGCCAAGGAACTCTGCCGAGTACCTCTTCGAGGTGGTCATGCGCCGCTACGAGAACCGCTCCACCATCATGACCAGCAACCGGCCGATAGAGGAATGGGGCAAGCTCCTGGGCGACGTCCCGGCCGCCGGGGCCATCCTGGACCGCTTCCTGCACCATGCAGAGGTCATCCCCATGCAGGGACGAAGTCATCGCCTCAAGGAACGCACGACGCCCTCTCACGAGCATCCTGGAAACGCCCCATGAGACTACAGCTCCCACAACTACCACGCTTCCGTGGAGGTAGAGTTGCCCGACGGCCTCGACCGAGCGGTTCCTTCCCGGCTCATCAACCAAACCACACCGTGCTCATTCCCCAAGCTGGAGGAGAACCGGGCCGCCCGGCGACACGTATAGCCAGTAGCCGCGTCCCGCCACCATCGCATCGCCTGCCACGATCCGCTGGTATGTCCCCGACTCGCTGTCCCAGTACCAGCCCGACGAGCCCAGGCCGGGTGCCGCTGGCATCGTGCAGTCGGCGGCAGGACTGACGAGGTTCCATCCTGGCTCAAGGGAAACCACGCCATCAGCCTGAACGCCGGTGATCTCGGCGGACTCACCATCCGCCAGGCAGTACATCCACAGCCCACGTTCTGGACTTAGCGGCTCGTCCTCATTCCAGATCAGATAGCGAAGACCACGCCAGTGCCAGGCGGGAGCAACGTGGACCGCCGCTCGTGTCCCGCCGCCGAAGATCTCTCTCCCGGACTGCGTCGAGATGACCGGGCTCCCAACCAAGTTCCATCCCGAACCCAACGTGATCTTGGTGCCGACAGGTTCTGAGTAGACGACCTCGAGTGCTACGTCCTCCGTCAGGTCCAACTGCCCAAGGTCCCGCATGTTCAGGGGGGAGCCAACGCACTGCTCGTCCTCGATCTTCTGCAGATACACCTCGCGTCCCGCCGCTGCCGATGTCACATCCCAGGTCAACGCAGCGGAACGGCCCGCGGCAAGCCCGGAGACGGCAAGGAGCCATCTGCTGGCAGTGGCCGGGGCCCGGTAGTCACGCGACAGATCCTGGTCCGCAGCTCTGGTCACCGAGAGGGCGGACAGACGTGCGTACACGCCATCGACTGGCGGGCCATCCGCCACCACGTCCCACGCTGGGTCGAAGTTGTCGGTTGCGGTCTCGACTTCGCCGAACGTGAGTTCCGTGACCCCGTTCCCGTCATCGACCCAGAACCGCATCGTGACCCCAGGCCAGATTCGCAACCCGCCGTCCACCAGAGCCAGCGTGTAGTTGGGATCGCTGCCGCCGGTCAGCGTGATGTCGTAGGGGCCAACCGGGCTGGCCGCCGTGGCCGCGCAAGCGATTGCGGGAGGCGTGGCCGGTGCGGCGTCCGCATTCTTGAGCCCCGTATAGGTGATCGTCAAGGCCGGGTTGGGGCTGCCGAAGACCTTGTCCTTGTCATCGGCGGTGCAAGTCAGGGCCACGGGATCGACCGTCAGCGTGCCCCCGAAGTAGGCGAATGAGTAGTTGCCGTCCGCACCACCCGAGGCCGAGATCGGGTACGGGCCTGCTGCACTCTCCGGAATCGCCGCGCAAGTGGCCGTTGGCACCGTGTCCAGATCGCTCTCGTCGTCGCCATTGACGAACCCGTTGCAGACCACCGTCAGAGTTGGATTCCCGTCGCCATACGGCCGTGCCTTGTCTTCGGCGGCGCAGGTCAACGGCGCAGGCTCGACCGTCAGGACGTGCTCTACCAAGGGCGCGGGGCTCCAGAGGTCATTGCCGGGCTGCGATGCGGTGATCGTGCTGGTGCCGGCACCGACGATATGGAGGTCGTTCCCGGTGATCGTCGCGGTCCCTGGGTCCGAGCTCACGTAGGTGACGGCGAGGCCAGAACTGGCGGTCGCGCCGAGGTCGTAATCCGCATCGCCGTACGTCTTGGGCGACAATGGATCGAAGGTGATCGCCTGATCCTTCTTTGCCGTGACCTCGACGTCGTCGATACAGACGCCGTAGCCATACCTTGCGTTCCCCTCGAACGCGAGGTAGTAGCTCTCGCCCGGCTCGGGCAGATCAAGGACTCGCTGCGTCCACGACGCCACACTGCTTGTGTAGGTCGCCAAGGGCGTCCACGGGCCGCTCGCAGAGGTCCTGTAGAGGACTCTGAGTTCATCCTGCTTTCCCTCCCAGTCCGCCATGCAATGCCAGAACTTCAGCTGCGCATTGCCGCCATCCACGGGGAACCGGATCATGGGCGTGATCAGCTTGGTTCTGTGTTCAGCGGTGGAGTAGTAGGACAGCTGCGCGTTGTAGCTGCCACCATGGGCGCGGTTGGGGTGTCTCCTCTGCCCTCCTGATTCGAAGGTCCAGTCAGCTGTGTTGGTGACCTGTTGCTGTGTCCAGCCGGCAGGGATCGTCCCGCCATTCTCGAACCCCTCCGTGAAGGGAACCGAGAGGAAGAGATCCGTGGAGGCCGAGCAGACAACACCAGCCGACAAGGCAGCACCCGGGAGCACGGACCATGCCTTGTAGTAGTAGGGGGTAGCGGCAGCGAGTCCGGTGTGCGACACGGCAGTAGCGCCGCCTCTGTAGAGAACGGTCCCTCCCCCGGGAATGGCTTGGCCAACGGGGTCGGTTGCAGATGGGGTCCCGAAGGTCGGCGTGGTGCTCCAGGCCACGAGGACGTCATCTGAATCGACGTTCAGGTTCCAGGACAGGCCGATGCGGGAGACCCCAGCCGGAGTTGCCGCGAAGGTCCCCGGGGTAATGCCCGGCTCGGCCGCCGTGACCTGAATGTCATCGATACAGACGCCGCGGCCCCACCTCGCGTTGCCCTCGAACGCGAGGTAGTAGCTGTCGCCAGGATTGGGCAGATCAACCGTTTGCTGCGTCCACGCGACCACGCTGGTGGTGTAGCTCGCCAGGAGCGTCCAGGATCCCCCCCCAGAGGTCCTGTAGAAGACCCTGAGCTGATCCCGGCCCGGAACCCAGTAATCATCCACGTACCCACTCCAGTCCAGCATGCAATGCCAGAAGGTCAACTGGGCATTCTCCGTGGCGGCCCCGAACTCGATCAGGGGGGTGACCAGTTTGGTCTTGTTGTCCTCAAGAGCAGACTCACAGTAGAGACGCGCGTTGTAGCTGCCCCCGTGGGCACCGGCGGGAAGATCGGCCTGGCCTCCGGCCTGAAAGTTCCATTCGGCCACGCCGGTTGTCCGCTCCTGAGTCCACCCCGCAGGAATCACCCCGCCGTTCTCGAAGCCCTCCGTGTAGGGCACAGAGGCCGTGGTCGGTGCAGAGCAGGCAATCCCAACCGAGAAGGAAGGGCCGGGGAACACGGACCATGCGGTGTAGTAGTACGTGGTTCCCGATGCGAGGCCGGTGTGCGACACGGCAGTTGCGGCACCGCTGGAAAGGACCGTGCCGCCTCCGGGTATGGAGTCGCCAACTGAGTAGGCGCCCACCGGGCTTCCGAACACCGGCGTGGTGCTCCAGGCCACCAGCACGTCATCACCAGGAGTATTCAGGTTCCACGACAGGTCGATGCGGGAGGCACTGATGGGGACTGCTGCGAAATTCCCTGGAGTGATGCCAGGATCCTCTCCCGTGACTTGGACGTCGTCGATACAGACGCCGTAGCCCCACTTCCCGTTGCCCTCGAACGCGAGGTAGTAGCTGCCGCCCGGCTCGGGCAGGGAAACCGTCCTTTGTCTCCACGCTGGTACGCTGGTAGTATAGGTAGCCAAGAGCGTCCACGAGCCAACTGTAGAGGTTCTATAGAAGACCCTGAGCTCCTCCTGGTCCCCATCCCAGCTCTCCATGCAATGCCAGAACGTCAACTGCGCATTCTCGGTGGCAGTCCCGAAGTCGATCGCGGGAGTGAACAGCCTGGTCTTGTTGTCTGTGAGCGCCTCGTGGTACAGGAACGCGTTGTAGCTGCCCCCGTGGGCACCGGCAGGATGCCCGTCGTGTCCTCCTGCCTCGAAGCTCCAGTCGGCCGTGCCGGTTGCCCGCTCCTGCGTCCACCCCGCGGGGATTGCGCCACCGTTCTCGAAGTCCTCCGTGTAGGGTACGGAGATGCCGGTTGACGACGAGCAGGCAACTCCGGCAGAGAAGGCAGGGCCTGCAATGACGGACCATGCGGTGTAGTAGTACGTGGTTCCCGGCGCGAGTCCCGTGTGCGGCGCCGCCGTCGCATCGCCACTGTAGAGGACCGTGCCGCCGCCGGCTATGGGGTCGCCAACAGAGTAGCTGCCCGCCGGAATCCCGAAGACGGGGCTCGTGCTCCAGGCCACCAGGACGTCGTCGCCGCTGGGATTCAGGTTCCAGGACAGGTCGATGGTGTGGCCACCGAGAACCGCCGTGAAACTGTCCGGGGTGGCGATAGGATCCCGGAAGGAGACAGGGTTCTGGATCGCGGAGTTCGCCGCCGCAGGGGCAGCACCGGTTCCCAGCGGAGACAGCATGGTCCCCAGGAACACCGTGGATGCCAGCAGTCTGAAGCTCAGGCTGCGCCAGCCACCCCGTTGCCGACTGCGGGCCGTGACGCCGTGGCCACACGACCGTGCTACCGGAGTGGCCATCATCCGGACTGCGAAATGCAAACAGCGCATGAACAGGTCAACCACGAAACATACTCCCCGTCCTTGCCCCCGTGGGGCGCAACATCCGGCCACCATACACCACGCATGCCGGTGCATTCCCGCCGCTGCACCGCTCGTCATACAACGCATAGTGCCTTCTGCCGACTCCGTCAAGCGCAGTCTCGCATGGTTTCACTTGCCCCTCTCGACCGCCCGGGGCAATCCACCCGATTCCCCCGGCACCCCCGCCCTTCCTCCCCCGCCGCCGCCGTCGATCCCGAATCCGGACCCAACCGGGTGCCGGAACAAACGCGCTCCGGCGTCGTTGCACTAACGTAGCAACGACCACTCAATCCAGAAATGGAAGGAGCCTGATGGGCTGGAGGGAGGGTAGCCCATGGGGGGGACGGTCATCGTCCTCACACGATGCCGAGGATATCGCCATGAACGCCGCTGGTTGCCGTACAAGCGGTTTCTGCTGAGACACACGGGATCCCATCCCCATCCCGCCCTCGCCGGTCGCCACCGCCCTCGCCTCAGAGTGTTTCAGCGGAATCCAGTTCGACCGTTTGACCCCATGCCACTTGGGAGTGATGGTTCATACGCAGTTCTCTCGTGCCGTGTTGTCCATGGAGTCCAGTAAGGCGGATGAAGACAGGATACTCCCTGAGGGTAGTCGTACTGCTTACGGCGCTTATCGTCCGGCAGGCGATGGCTGAGCAGTTCACTCTGCAATTGGTGCCCGGCTGGAACTTGGTCTCGGTGCCCATCGCGCCGGAGGATCCGAGCCCGGCAGCTGTGTTCCAGGGAGAGTATCTCCGGAGCGTTTGGCGATACGACCCGCAGACAGGCTGTTACGTCATCGCGGACCGCATTGAGCCAGGACAAGGCTACTGGGTCTACGCGCTGGTGCCACCTGGACGCCTCGCTGAGCCGTTGCCCCCGGTGACTGTCGTTGGCTCGAGTGTCAGGGATAGCACACTCTCCCTGAACGCAGGCTGGAACCTGCTCGGCTCGGTCACCAGCAGTCCCTATTCGACACTCGCCTTGCCGCTGAGGATCGAGCCAAGCGGCGACGCTCTTGCTGGCCCCGTCTACATCTGGCGTGGACTCCGCTACCACATGGTCGACTCCCTGCCTTGTGGCGCGGGTGCCTGGGTCCACGCCGCCACGGATTGCAGCGTGCGCATTTCGCCAAACCCCGCCTTCGCAGGGGCGGTCATGGCCTACTCGCCAGAAACTGGCGAGGCCCGCATACACTGGCCCGAAGCCATGGACGACAGCACGGGACCCGCTGCCATGGCCTACCGCGTCTACGCCGCGCTTGCCGGACGCGCGGGGCTCATCGACGATGCCAACCTAGTCAGTACCGTCATCGGCACCACGCAGGCCGAGCTGACAGACTTGACTCCAGGCGCGACCTACCGCATCGCCGTGGTGGCAGAGGATGAGGCAGGGAACCACAGTTACTTCGACCTAACGGAGCTGACCGTTCCCGTGCTGGCCGAGAGCATGACAGTGCCAGTCGCGCCAAAGGAACTGTCTGCAGCAGGAGTGACGGTGCAGGCCGTATCTGCGGACGGCGGCACGGTGACCGTCGATACTGCAGGGACCTTGGCAGTTGGCGACACCATCGTCTTCGACAACCCGAACGGCACCGGGCTGCGGCGCATCGTGGCGGTGGGCGTCAGCCGAGCCGGAGACATCGAGCTTGTGACCGAGGAGGCGACGTTGGCCCAGGTTGTCAGAAAAGGGACCTTGCACAGCAGCCTTGTGGTCAGCAACATGGACGCCGTGGAGCCGAACGAGTTTCTCCCCGCCGCCGCACCGTCCTATCGCGATCCTGCCGGGCATTTCGTGCTGTCTCGCACCTTGGGAGAGGACGGCCGTGGCGGCTTCGTCGATCTGTCGGGCAATCGCGGCGAAGTCAGCTTCGCCGAAGGCGTCGATCTCCACTTCGACTTGGGTTTCGGACCAGTCTTCGAGCTTGAAGCACGGTTCGACGATCCAGAGGCGCCGCTGCCGAGCCCCAAGTATGTCCGCATGGTTGCCAGCGGCACGCTTTCGCTCGATGCGACTCTGGAGTTGTCCAACACCGTCGGCTACTCAAACAGTGTCTGGGAGCAGAATCTCGGCGGCTTCGCCCACACGTTCTACTATGTGGTTGGCGGCGTACCGGTGGTGCAGGAGGTGTCCGTCGCATTCAAGGCGGAATTGGCGCTGTCCGCCGAAGCGGAGACGTACGTCGGCATCGGGACCGTTGCTTCGAAGACGCTCGCTTTCGGTTTCGAGTGGGACGAGGCGGGAGGTTACCGACTGGTGACCGACAGCGGCTTCGAGCGTTCGGTCACCGTCGATCTGGGCGCCGGTATCAACGCATCGGCCCGTCTCAAGGTCTACCCAGAGATCTCCACCCGTTTCTACAATTGCCCTCAGACCAGCCTCTACATTGTGCCCTCCGTCGGGCTCGACGCGGGCGCGCAACTGGATCCGCCACCAGTCGAGATGAGCAAGTTCGACCTCGGTTTCCTCGTAGAGAGCTACGTGGAGGCCAGCCTGAGGATCTTCGGCGTAGGGACTGGCTGGACCAGCCCGAAATGGACCATGTTGGACAGCGACCTGTTCAGTCTCCCCGAGATCGCCTTCGCGAGCGCACCGGACACGGTGGGCACCAATGAGCCAACAGTCTTCACGCTGGATATCGTTGCTGGCGTGAGCAACCAAGTGTCGCCGAGCAACATCGAGTGGTGGGCGGAATCGACCTCGGAGCCACCCGGCGCCACTATTCCGACCGTCGCACCGGCGGCAGATGGCCTCTCGGCGACTGTCACCGCGACAGAGCTAGGCGAGTACCGGCTGTGGGCCTCGGCTTACGGCTCGGGCTTCCTCGGCACGTTGGGCAAGCGCTATGCTTCGGCTCCCTTTGTGGTGACCGAACTCCCTAGCGCCTATCTGGTCATCCACCTTTCCGCTGGGCCATCAGCGACCACCTACCCGGTGAGCTATCTGCCAGCAGTGCCGGCAGGGGGCTGGACGGCGGCGTACAAGACCACCAAGCTGGTTCTCCGGCGCATCCCTGCGGGTACCTTCAACATGGGTTCGCCGGTCGGCGAGCTGGGCCGCTGGGGGGACGAGACCCAGCACGAGGTCACCCTGACGGAAGACCTCTACGTCGGCGTGTTCGAAGTGACGCAGAGGCAGTGGGAGCGGGTGATGGGGACCTGGCCGAGTTACTTCAACAACGCCACGTGCCGCGATACCCGCCCGGTCGAGGAGGTGTCCTACAATGACGTCCGGGGCAGCACATCCGGGGCAACGTGGCCTGTAAGCAATAGCGTGGACGCGACCTCGTTCATGGGGATATTGCGCCAGAAAACGGGTCTGGCGACGCTCGACCTGCCCACGGCGGCGCAGTGGGAATACGCCTGCCGGGCCGGGACCATCACCGCCCTGAACTCGGGCAAGAACCTGACGAGTACCGAGAACTGCCCGAACCTGGCCGAGGTGGGACGGTATTGGTACAATGGCGGTTCCGGGCAGAGCCAAACGGGGGATCTCTCCGTGGGAACGGGTGGGGCGGGCTCGTACTTGCCGAATGCCTGGGGCTTGTATGACATGCATGGGAATGTCTGGGAATGGTGTTTGGACTGGTACGGGGGCTATCCCGGCACGGTGACGGACCCAGAAGGCGGTGCCGGCGGGTCGTCCGTCCGCGTGATGCGCGGCGGCGGCTGGAACTGCTTGGCCGAGCGCTGCCGCTCGGCGGATCGCGGCAGCGGCACGCCGTCGGTCCGGAGCAGCGTCTTGGGCTTCCGCCTCGCGAGGGCGGTTCAATAGCGTTGCCACTCGGGACGCTTCCGTCCCTCGTTGCGGCCTGGAAGCTGCCCGTCTCACTTCGCTCCGCTGCCGTCGGAATTCGCCGGGCAGCTGCCCGCCGATCCGGGGAGCCGTTCGGGCTTGCGCCCTCCGGCCATATGTCGCCGCCCTGGCGGGGGCTCGGTCCTCTCATCTCGACATACCACAGGTTGCGCACCCGTGGCTACGATATTCCGCCCCCCATGCGGGGGCTCTTGATCTGGTGGTGCGCCATTTCCGTTCCTCAGCAGGTGCTGGGATCTTGCCGGATGTCAGAACCATGCGCGGGAGACGGTCGCCTCGTCAGAGTCGGTGCATGGGTGACACCTGGAGATGCGCTCGTCCCCGAGCGCGGAGCCCAGAGGG
>JABGQJ010000206.1 GCA_018648945.1 Victivallales bacterium | reverse complement strand
ACCGCTGACCCGGCTCTGATTCTCGTCACCGATCACGGTGGAGAGGCGCAGGTTGATGATATCCAGGTCCGGGTTCTGCAGGGACATGTACTTGGTGACCTCCTCCATGAGGTACTTCGACACCCCGTAGCCGTCGCGGTCCAGGCAGGGGTGTGTGTCCGAGAGGGGCATCTCGACCGGGCGGAACTTGAGGTTCTGGAAGCCCACCGCCGCAATGGAACTGGCGTTGACGAACTTCCTGCAGCCCTTGTCGGTGAAGTAGCGCATCAGCTTGCGCGTGCCTTCCACATTCACCAGAATGCCATCCTCCTCGCGGCAGCCACCGGTGACGGCCGCCAGATGCACCACCACGTCCACCTGGATGCCGTCGAACTGACGCAGATCCTCGAAGGAGGAGAACACCCCCTTGAACTCCCGTGCACCCTCGATCCTCGACGGCTTGCGGGAAAGGCAGAGCACCTCGTGCGTGCCATCCGCCACCAACGAACGCGCCAGCGCGCCGCCGATCAGTCCACTCGTGCCGGTTACCAAAATCGTCGCCATGATCGACTCCATTTCAGATTTGGGATTTCAGATTTCAGATTGGGGGAGGAGGGAGAGGCCGGGGATTTCAGATTTGGGAGTTAGGGAGTGGAAGCGGCGTCTCGCCGCTTGTCCTTCTTCTCTCCTCCCCCTTCAATCCTCAATCACCAATCTCCAATCATCAATGCCTTCAGCTCCAGTCGATGACCGAACCGACGACCTCCTTGTCGAAGCCGTGGTTCAGGGCGTCGTAGAACTCGGCGCTGTCGGCGGCCTTGACGCGGTGGGTAATGACCGGCCCCCAGTCAAGAGCGCCAAGCGCCAGGCTTTTCATGACCGTACGCCGACAAGGGACATGGCCATCGTCGCACGGGTAGAACCACGTGAGGCGCTTGCCATGGGCCGGCAGGAAGTGGAAGGAGATGGGCTCCGCGCCGTAGTTTCCCTGCATGACGAACTTGCCGAGGGACTTGGCGTAGGGGATCGCCTGGTCGATGCAGGCGGGGATGCCGGTCGCCTCGAACACCGTCTCGGCGCCTGCGGGAAAGACCTTCTTGAACTCTTCGAGGGCGTTGCAGGTCGCGCCGTTGAACACGTAATCGGCACCGAGTTGCTTGGCGATGCCCAGACGACTGTCCTCGATGTCCACGGCGACGGTGATCGCGCCACGCCGAGCGCAGAAGGCAACCGCGCCCAAGCCGATCTGCCCGCAACCGAAGACCACGGCGACGGTGCCCACCTCCACATTCGCCATGTTCACACCAAACAGCGCGACCGAAGGCATGACGTAGAGCGAGGCCTGATCGAGGTCCACGCCCGCCGGCAACTGAGCCAGGCCATGGGTAGTCTTGGGGTTGATGACCGCGTGCGAACAGTGCGTCCCGGAGACGCTGGAGACCTTGGTGCCGTCCATCAGCTCCATGAACTTGCCGTCGCGGTAGTAGACCGTGTCGCCAACCGCATAGCCCTCGACATTCTCACCCACCTCCTCCACCTGCCCAACGCCCTGGTAGCCCACGCAAAGGGGGTAGGGGCCCCAGGAGATCTTGTTGCGAATCAGAGCGAACTCGGTGCCAATGCTGACGCCCGTGCGCAGGGTCCGCACTCGCAGGCGATCGGGGCCGACATCGGGCAACTGCACATCCTGGAAGGTGAACTTCTGGTCGGCATCACAGATGAGAGCTTTCGCGATCATGACTGGTACTCCTCGTTGGTAGGGACTGGTGAGCACGGGATGCACTATGGCGATTGTGACGTTACCATAGGTGGGGACAGATCCAGTTCAGCGTGACATTTCTGCTATTGATAGGTCATTTATGATATATCCGTCTCAGAACAGTGGGTGGCTGGGCCAAGTGGCTCCCGTGCCGCGCCCGGCCCGGCCGTGGGCATCGCCTCACACCTATACGTTCCAGGGGCGGACCACCCCGCACTGGACCGAGCCGTTGCGCATGATCTACGATCACGAGCTGGTGCTCTTCTGGGAAGCGAGTTTCCTGCTGGAAGTCGGGGGGGAGAGCTACCCGTGTCCACCGGGCAGTTTCGCCATTGTGCCCCCCGGACGCTGGCACACCAGCTACAACGTGGATGGTGCCCATGGTCGGCGACAGTGGTGCCACTTCGACTGGCTGCCAAGGGCAGACTATGCGAATACGCCGGTGATGACCTTCCACCCGGATGCTCCCGCCCACGAGCGCCTGCACCTAGCGCCGGGCCCCGTGCCCAAGGAGGTGTTGCACGGTCTGATCCGCCTGCCGGGCCGGGTCGCAAAACTGATTCCCCGGCTCATCGAGCAGCAACGAAGCGGCTCCGACCGCGAGCGCCTGCTCAGTCGGACCACCCTCCTCGAACTCCTCGTGGAACTGCTTCTGCCGGAGGAGGGCACGGTGGAGGCCCATGCCGAAGCCGAGCGCCTTGCTGCCCGCGTACGCCGGGTGCTTGACGAGACGGCCGCCCGGCCCGACCCCATCCCCCCCATGGTCCCGCTCCTGCGTTCGCTAGGGCGCAGCTACGCCCACCTCTGCCGTCTGTTCCGCCAGGAGTACGGCATCTCACCCCTGCGCTACGTCCATGCCGCCCGCATGGGCCGCGCCCGCCTGCTGCTTGCGGCGGGGCAACTGGGCGTGGCCGAGGTCGCCTATCGCCTGGGCTACGACGACCCCGGTCACTTCACCCGCGTCTTCCGCAAGGTCACCGGCACGACCCCCACGGCGTTCCTCACCACGCCGTGGCGGGCGGGCGAGGGGGAAAGCTAGCGTGGCGGCAACAATGCTCCCCCACTATGGTAGGAGACCACGGTCTGCCCCCCGTGTTCTGGGCCAACCCCATCAAGCCAAGGAGTCGCGCACATGCTGGGCCGCTTGCTCTATGCTGGTGTTGTGGTGGCCCTGCTCGGCTCGGGCATCGCGCCACACGACCGTTTCACCTGGTGGTTGGAGGTCTCCTGGGTTCTGGCTGGACTGGTCCTGATCGCCGTCCTCTGGCGACGGGGAGTGCAGCTCACCACTTCCCTGAAGATCGCCATGTTCGTGCATGCCCTGATCCTGATCCACGGTGGGCTGTATACCTACGAACGGGTGCCCCTTGGGGAGTGGATGAAGATGGCATTCGGCTACACCCGCAATCACTACGACCGGATCGGGCACTTTGTGCAGGGGCTGTTTCCCGCCGTCCTGGCGCGAGAGGTGCTGTTCCGGCAGCGAGTCGTGCCTGCGCCTCGCTGGCGGGAGCTGTTCGTGTTCTCTCTCTGCATGGCCTTCACCGGGCTTTTCGAGATTCTCGAGTACCTGACTGCCATCGCGTTCGGCGAGGCATCGGCGGCCTTCCTCGGCAGCCAGGGGGACATCTGGGACGCCCAGAACGATATGATCCTGTGCGGGATAGGCACACTCGTCTCCATCCTCCTATGGGGGGCGTTGCATCGCCGCCAACTGCTACAGCTCGTCCGCCAGGAATCCGCCTCGAAAAACCAGGAGCAGGCCCTCTGACGGCGGGTTCCAGCCAGGCAGACCCGGCAACACTCTGGCAGGCAAGCAGTCCTGCCCATTGGCCGGACCTCGGCAAAGCCGGAGCGACTGCGTGGACACGGGTAGGCACCGCAGTATATTGGCGCTCTAGATCAGTTTGGAGCCCGTATCGGGCAGCTCGTCAAGGAGCACAAGTTTTGGCTAAGGCATTTGGCAGTCTCGGGGACTTCTTCCCGGACACGGACATTCGCTGTCGCGTACGCGGTTGTAACAACGTCTGGCAGATCTCGGGGGAGGACGCCCTGCGCAACGTGGCACGGGGGCGAGCAGCTCGCCCCGAACGCATGTGCGACGAATGCTACGGCAAATTCATGGAACTGGCGGACCTCGAGTTGCCTTGCACCAAACCGGGCTGCGAGGGAACCTGGACCTGGAACCGATTCCAGCAGTTGGAGCATGGCCTGGCGGGGCGGCCGGCAGACCGGCCACCGCGCGGGCTCTGCAAGCCCTGCCGTGACCAGATGCGCGAAGGCTCGGATCAGGAGATCCCCTGCCGCATGAAAGGCTGTGACAAGACCTGGACATGGTACCGGCGAAGCCAAGTCATGTGCGAAGACGGCAAACCCCCGCGACGCCTCTGCCATGGCTGCTTCCAGGCGCTCAAGGAGCTGGAAGATCAGCAGATCACCTGCCGGATGCGAGGCTGCGAGGGAACCTGGCTCTGGAACCGCTTCCAACAGTTGGAGCACCAGTTGGCAGGCAAGGATCTGGGGAAACCGCCCAAACGCATGTGCCAGCAGTGCTACGATCGCTTCCACGACCTCAAGGACCGCGAGGAGCCGTGCCGGATCACCGAGTGCACGCGCACCTGGGCCTACCGCGCCTACGACCAACTGGAGCGGATCATCGAGGAGGGGCCCGAAGCAACCCCTCCCGAACGCATGTGTCATGACTGCTATCTGTTCTACAGCCAGACCGAGGACCGCGAGATTCGCTGCCGCAACCGCGGTTGCGAGGGAACGTGGACCCACGGCAGGAGCGCCCAGCTGCATGCTTGGTTGCGGGGCAGCGGCAGACCCGCCCCCCGTGCCTGCGATGCCTGTGTCGAGAAGCTCGAGGCCCTGCCCCAGAAACAGATCGAATGCATGGTGCCAGGCTGCGAGAAGACATGGCCCTACGAACCTGCCGACCAGCTCCGTGACCAACTCCAGGGACGCGCCACTGCCGCCGCGCACCGGTGCAGAAGCTGTGACGAGTTCCTCGCCGCCCACGAGGCAGTCGCCTTCCCGTGCAGCAGTTGCGCCAAACCCATCCAGTGGTCGGGGTACGAGCAGCTCCTGCACTCGCTTGGCACCTTCGTGAAACCGACCCACTGTGCCAGCTGCAACGAGCAGAAGATGATCCTCGACCGCCCCGCCGCACCCGAGGAACTGGAGCACCATCTGGTGATCCGGGTCCCCAACGCGGGCCGTTGGCATGAAGACGACCTCGTCCGAGCCTGGCCGCGCCATCTGACCCCGACAGTCATCGCGAAGGCGGAGAAGGCGGACGTGCGGATCGTCGCCATCGGCGACGACCTCACCTACTGCGCCGACGAACACACCGAAACGTGGAGCGCCATGCTGGAGCAACGACTGGAAGAGAAGCTCGGCAAGACAGTCGCGGTCGTCAACGCCGGCATCCCAGGCTGCACAACCCGGCAGGGATTGCTGCGCCTGGGACGCGACCTGCTCCCCTTCCAGCCACACGTGGTGCTCTTCTCCTTTGTCTTCGCCGATGCCTGGCTCGACCCGCGCTCCTTCGGCGACGAGTTCCGCGGCCGCCAGTCGATGGAACGGACGATGGCCGACATGGAACGTCTCTGGCAGGAAATGGTGGGGCTCCCCGCCCCTGCCGTCTACTGGACTCCGCCCCCGATCTTCCCCGAGAGCGCCGAGGACGATTCCGGCAAGCCTCCGCCCCGTTGGGCGAGAGCCCAAGTCGATGCCATGGACTATGTCCTGCGGCAAGCCCGGCTCTCTTGCGTTGAGAAAGATATCCAGATGGTCGATTTCCATTCGCGCTTCACCGTCAACGGTACGCACAGTGCCCAGAAGTGGATGAAGGACTGGTATCAGCCAAATCATGCCGGGGCCGCAAATATTGCGGCTTGGTTCACCGATTCTCTTGTTAACGGAGACCTCCTGCCAGGCGAGTGATGGCTTCGCCCATGAAAAAGGGGGGGGCGACGCATTTGGCAAGGCTCTGCATGCTTGCTATTGTTCCCTACGACACGCCGAGGGAACCCCACCACAAACCGATCCGCACACATGTCCATAAGAAAGCGAGGCCCCATGATGTCGAAGCTCATCCGTCTTGTCTGCCACCTGCTCCCTGTTCTCGCCGCTCTGGTGGTCGTCACCGGCTGTCGGAGAGCTGTGCTTGACCTCAACGATTACCGGGGGGAACCGACCGGCAGGAACGTTGGCGTGGGTGGGGAATTGGTGGACAACGGCCCGATTTTCGAGACGGGCGACAACGGCACGATAACTGACACCACGACCGAGTGGCCAACCGAAGGCGGCATGGGCCCTCTCCCCGGCGACAACGCGGGTGGCACCGTGGCACCGAAACGCTGGCTTGATTCCTCGAACAATGTCGTGGCAGTCTATTTTGCCTACGACAGCGCCGCTGTCGGCCCCACCGAGATGCCCAAGATCAAGACCCTTGCCGAGCACATGATCCAGAACGCCACCTACGGCGTCGTGGTCGAAGGCCACTGCGACGAGCGCGGCAGCGACGAATACAACCGGGCGTTGGCCCAGCAGCGCGCGATCGTGGTGCGCGACCACCTCTGCGCCCAGGGCGTGGCGGAATCCCGTATCGAGACCGTCAGCTACGGCGAGGATCGGCCTGCTGTCGCGAACGCCACGGGCGAAGGCGGGCACCAGAAGAACCGACGGGCGGAATTCCTCCTCGGTCTCCTGAAGTAGTGACCGAACTGGACGTCTGCGCGGCCGTCATCCGCCGGGGCCACCACTTGCTCCTCGCCACGCGTCCCGAGGGGACGCACCTGGCGGGGAAGTGGGAGTTCCCAGGCGGCAAACGTCGCCAAGGGGAGACGCTGCAAGACTGCATCGTCCGCGAGATTCAGGAGGAGCTGGGCGTGACCGTCCAGCGCCCCACTCCCCTCTGCGACCTCCGTCACACCTACCCCGCCAAGACGATCCGGCTCCATTTCCTGGTCTGTGATCTGCCCCCCGCTGCCGTTCCCCACGGCCACGAGGGGCAGAAGTGCAACTGGTTCACCCTATCACAGCTGCAAGGCCTGGATCTTGCCGGTGCCGATGCCGAGTTCCTGCGCCTGCTCTCCAAACCGTCCCCGCAGCCGAGTTCTGCCACCTGGCGCGACCTGCGTAACGCGCTGGCCGCCGAGGAGAATCCACCATGCCATCCGCCAACCGTCTGACTCTTGGTGCCGTCGGCGATGTCGCCTTCCGGGGCGATGTGGACGACTGCTGCGCGACCCATGGCGTTGCCTGGGCCTTTGCGCCCATGCAAGAGCACCTCGCCCGCGCCGACCTGCTGTTCGGCAACTCGGAATCCGTCTTCCTGCCTCCCGACTTTCCCATGCAAGAACTCGACGAAACGGGTCTGGTCTCGCGCCTCCCCGGTCCCGACCTGGCGGCTGGCCTCCGCGCCGCCGGCTTCGACATTCTCAACATGGCTGCCAACCATGTGCTGGACGCCGGGGCGCTTGGCCTCGACTACACCCGCGCCTGCCTACAGGAGGCCGGCCTGGCGGCAGGTGGCGTAGGCTGGTCCCAGGCGGAAGCACGACAACCCGTGGTGCTGGAGCGCAACGGCCTCCGCCTTGGCTTCCTCTGCTACGGCGAGGACAGCAACTGGACTCTGGGCCACACCAGCCCCGGCTTCGCCTACTACGAACTGAACGCGGTGGTCGAAGACGTCCGGAAACTGCGGCCCCAAGTGGACATTGTGGTCGTCTCCCTGCATGCCGACCTGGAATTCATGGAGACACCCTCCCTCCCCCGCTTGCACAACTCCCGCGCCATCGCCAAGGCCGGAGCGGATCTCATTCTACAGCACCACCCGCATGTGCCGCAGGGCATCGAGATGGTCGATGGCTGCCTGATCGCCTACTCCCTCGGCAACTTCCTGTTCAACGCCCATAGCTCCGCCTACATGAAGAGCAACGGGCCGCACACCGCCGACTCCTACCTGCTGCTCGTCGAGTTGGACGCCTCCGGAGTGCAAGGCTTCGAACGCATCCCTTGCCGTATCCCCGAGCCACCCGAGCAACGCCCCACGCCGCTCACCGGCCAGGCGGCTCAGGACTTCCTCGCCTACTGCGCAACTCTGGACGGTTACTTGGGCAACGAGGAACTCGTCAAGGCCCGCTGGCGCGAGATCGCTACGCGCCACCTAGGCTACATGCTGCGCCGGTGTGGAAAGATGTCCCCCGAGCGCTTCATTGAGGAGATGGTCGGGCGCCTCTTCCTCACCGCCGAGAGTCGCAGCTGGATGCAGGAGATCCTCGCCATGGGGCAAGAGCAGTGGGATGCGGCGCACGCGGAGGACATCCCCTACCGCCGCCCCAACTGCCGCTTCATGGATGACTGGCGCGACTGAGTCAGTGCGCGCTGGCGGCGAGCTTGACGATCTCGGCGGCAGTCAGCGGGCGGTTGTGGACCCGCACATCGTCCATTCCTCCCTGGAAGCAGGCGCGGCTGCCGCCGTAGGAACCCAGGTTGATGTCGCCATTGCCAAGGTGCACGAGCCCAGCACGGGCGAGTTCGCCAACCTGTTTGCCGTTGACGTAGAGCCGCATCATGCGGTTGTCAAAGGTAGCGGCAAGATGGGTCCAGGCGCCGACCGGTAGTTCTTCGGGGCCGACGAGTGAATGGCTCCACTTCGCCTTCGGTACTTGCCAGGCCGGGCAACCTTGCGCGAAGCCGAGGCGGTAGCCGTCCCCGCCCCTGCGCACGGTGGAAACCAGCCAACGGTCGCTCTGCTTCGCGGTGTCGGGCTTGCACCAGAGAGAGACGGTGAGCCCACGTGGCGGGAAGAAGGCGGCATTGGTGGGGTGACTTGCGGCATCGTTGCCACACGCCAACACCTTCCCTCCGCGCCCGGCTACCGCCTTCACTCGGGGGGCAGCGAGGCTGAATCCATTGCCAGAGTCGTCGGCAATGCGACCGCCTTGCGTGGCATCGAAACTCCAGTGCGCCACCAAGTCGCCGACAATGCGGCGAGGACGCCAAGGCGGCTGCTTGCCGTAGGCAGCACGGATGGCCTGGTAACGGCGCTCGGGCGGGGCAAGCCCCACATCCTCGGGGATCACATCGGTTAGTGCTTCCGGAGCCCACTTGGTGCAGAACACGCGCTTGATGGCATTCACGAAATCGAAACCAAAGCCGGAGACGGGCTCCAAATAATGCCCCTCGCCAAACTCGGTCCAGTTGTCAAAGACCATCAGGCCCCGATCCCAGGCCGTGGCCGGCTTGGCATCCACCAGCGCCTTGGCATCGCGGCAGGCCGCCTCGAAATTGGCAGCGGCAGGATTGGCGCGGTAGCTCGGCGTGTTGGCCCCATGCCAGGGACGGGGATCCCACCCCATCATCACGTTGGGGATATCGGGCAGCGTCCCCGCGTCGCGCCGACTCTCCCACTCCCGGCGGTACAGCTTCAGCGTGTCTGCATGGTCGGAATAGTTGATCCCCTCGCTATCGGCCCCCACCGTAGCTTCCCCCTGGGGGCGCAAGCCGTAGCCGCTGGTGGCGTCCCAACCCTCCGCCGCCAGGCGCTCCTGGAGATCGCGGTTGGCCTTGTCGAGGCAACCAATGATGCGCAGTCCGGCAAAGCCCTTCGCCCGGCAGGCCGCACGCATGGCGTCGAAGGCCCTGCGGGTGTTCTCTGCGCCGCCAAGCTGCGGGCCGACCTTCTCCGGCCGCCAGACGAATAGCACGGGCATGTTGTCGACTTTCAGGTAGGACGGATTCGTGAAGTAGTTCTTCATCCAGAAGGGGAAGAGGTTCTTGAGCAGATCGTCCGCATCCTTCACTCCTTTGGCGCAGCCGTTCTCCCACATGATGCAGTACTTGACGCGGTCGCGGTAGCGCGCCTCGTGCAGGCCATCGTGGACCGCATGGCCAAGCATCTGGTGGATCTCGGGCTCGAAGTCCGTGCGGTACCAGCAGTAGATGAAGCCCGAGATGCCATGGTCGACCGCGTATTTGATATGCCAGTCGGCCACCTCCGGCGTGCCCTCATCGTACCAACCGATCGCCGGGCGACGCTCAGGCCAGGGCTCGATGCGGCCCCAGCCATAGTGGGTGCCTTCCTTCCAGAGGGCGCAGTAGTGCATGAGCCCGGTGTAGTCGGTGGTCGCAGGCATGGGCGCAGGCACGTACCCCGTATGGGGCAGGTTCACAGGCGGCAGAAACTCGACCCGATGGGCGGCGTTGCAGGTGCTGCCGTCGGGACCGGTGACGGTCACCTTGACCTCTCCCGCAACCGGAGCGGCGGAGCGGATGCGCCAGGTCACCAAGTCGATGGCATCGCGTCCCAGGAAGTCGACCGTCCGTTCTGCTGGGTCAAGGAGACTGACGCCCTTGGGGACGGCCAGGGTCGCCCTCACCTTCTCCACGCTGGCCCCCAGATTGTTCACCACGGCGATCACCGTTTCCTCGCGGTTGGTCCGCAGCTTGGCGCGCCCAGGCGCGAAGCTGCGCACCCGGAGGAACGGACGCCCCTCTGGCGTTGCCGAAAGGAGCAGACGGCGCAGGCGAACCGGCGCCTGGCCACTGGAGAACCGCACCCCGAGACGGGAGATCCTCCCATGCCAGAACTCGTGTTCGGGACCTTCCAGGATAAGGGTCCGCCCCTTGGCGGGGATCGCGAAGGGAATCACCCCGAAACCGCCCTCCCCGTAGATCAGCACCTCGCCTCGACAGCCTGTTGCCGCCACCTCGGCATCCAGGCACACGAAGGGATTCTCCCCGGCCAGCACGCCCAACTGAGGACTGATGAGAAAGCTCGTCTGGGTGGGGAAGGTGGCCACCAGAGAGTCTCCTTCTACTCGCCGGGTCGCCTTCCCGACGACCTGCCACTTGCCCCAACCTGGGCCATCTACATAGCGGGCTCCGGTCGCGCCAGACGGTTGGTGGGGCGCCTTGGCGACCTTCTCGAAGAGCTGCTGGCGCTCATAGCCGGGATTGCGGATGGCGATCCGGTCGATCACGCCTGCGAAGGGACCCACTTGCAGGGGCTCCTTGGTCGGAACCGCGATGCCAACCCGCTTGCGCGTCCAAATCTGGTCCTTGCCCACCTGGAGCGTCACCTGGGTTCCGTCCCAACGCACCTTGGTATCGTACCAGACACCGGTCTTGACCACTGGGCCACGGACCCGCGGTTCCCACTCCCCCCCAGCATGAACGAAGAAGGAAAGCTGCCCCCCCTCCTTCACCCAGTCCACGCGGAGCAAATACTCCCTGTCCTTGGTGAACAGGATCTGCGGTCCCGCTGGGCGTTCATCCAGTCGGAAGCGACATTCCGCCTCCAGTCCTGGCTGCAACCGCAGGTCGGGCGCGTCG
>JABGQJ010000205.1 GCA_018648945.1 Victivallales bacterium | reverse complement strand
AATCAGAGAAGATTGCTTGCCAGTTCGGCCAGTTCCGAACGCTCGCCCCTGACCAGGTTCACGTGGACGTGGAGGGCCTGCCCGTGCATCCTCTCGATCAGGTAGGTCAGCCCGTTGCTTTGCTGGTTCAGATAGGGATGGTCAATTTGGTAGATGTCCCCGGTGAAGACGAGCTTGGTGCCCTCGCCGGCGCGGGTGATGATCGTCTTGATCTCGTGGGGAGTCAGATTCTGGGCCTCATCCACGATGAAGTAGATCTTCACCAAGCTCCGCCCCCGAATATAGGCCAGCGGGGCAATCTTCAGCTTGTCCTGCTCCATCAACTCGCCAATCTTCTGGTAGTTCTCCGAGTTCTCGGGAAACTGGTGCCGGATCACGCCCAGGTTGTCGTACAGTGGCTGCATATACGGGGTCATCTTCGACTCGATATCCCCCGGCAGGAAACCCAGATCCTTGTTGCTGAGCGGCACGACGGGGCGGGCCAGGAAGACCTGCCGGTAGGAGCGACGACACTCCAGAGCCGCCGCCAGGGCCAGTAGCGTCTTGCCAGTGCCAGCCTTGCCGGAGAGAGTCACCAACTGCACGTCGTCGTTGAGCAGGGCATCCAGGGCGAAGGTCTGCTCCGCGTTACGGGGCACGATCCCGTAGGCATTTCCCTTGTGAACCCGGCGCAGCATCCCCGTCCGGGCCACATACGCGACCAAGGCCGAACTGGATGGTCCCTTGAGGACCAGATACTCGTTCGCCACCAGGGGCTCCGCAAGGTCCAGCCGCGCGCCATCGACCTCGCCCTGGGTGCTATAGAGCTCGGCGATCAGGTCTGCGGGAGCCCCCTCCAGCGTGCGGTAGCCGCGCTCCAATGCCGCGAAATCCTTCACATGATCGGTCGTGTAGTCGTCGGCCATCAGGCCAATCGCCTTGGCCTTCATCCGCAGGTTGACGTCCTTGCTGACCAGGATCACCTCGTCCTCGGGGTGGCGTTTGGCGTGCCAGTAGGCGGTATTGAGGATGACGTGGTCCGCCTCCTTGCGCGAGAACATGTCGACGATGTCGGGATGGAACGCCTCCTGCAGGCGGACCATGATCTTGCCCAGTCCCGGGCCGACCTGGAAACCACCGTTGAACAGCCGGTGGGCGCTCAGCTCGTCCAGGGCGCGGACGAACTCCCTCGCATGGTAGTTGAGCGTGCCACTCCCCTTCTTGAACCCGTCCAACTCCTCGATGACGGTGATCGGGATGAGGATGTCGTTCTCCTGGAATTGGTAGATGCAGCTGCTGTCGTGGAGAATGACATTGGTGTCAAGGACGAAGACCTTCTTTGCTGCTGGCATGCCGTGTCGCCTTCTGCGGCCGACGATGCATCCATCGCCCGGCCATCGTTGGGTTACTTGGTCGAGATGTTCACTTTGCCGAACACCGTTTGGGTCTGCATGATGTGATACCCCGCAAAGCGGATGGCGGCAAGATCCTTCGGCAACTCGCGGGTTAGGGTCTTGCCAGCGGCGCGCAAGCTCAATCTGCGCCCGGGCACATCCACTTCGACCACGATCTTCAGCTTCTGTTGCCGATCGAAGCTCGCCGAGGCCACCACCTCGCCCACCTTGGCCGTGCTCAACCCCTGCCAGATGGCCATGCGCAGCCCGCCAATATAGAGCCCGGCCACGACCAGATCCCGGTCCTTGCCCGTACCGCTCAGCGCCAGAAAGGCATTCTGCCAACCACCCTCGCGGGTGAGCAGACTCTGGGCCTCGACCTCGAAGACAGCCCGACCCGTGATTGGGGTCGGCAATTCGATCAGCGCAGTGCCTTCGCCCTTGCCTTCCAGCCGCCAGCCGCCATCTGTGGGGGTTGCTTTGGCCCCGCGCAGGATCGCGAACTCGTCACTGGGCAAATCCTTCCGCTTCGGGGGACGCTTCCTGCCGCCCCGGCCGTCTCGCTCCGGGTCGTGGTCGGGATTCGCGGTGGGCATCTGGGCCCCGACGGCCTGCCGCCATGCGACCAGTTTCCCGTGCAGTTCCTTGGCCAGTTCCGGCTGGGTTGCCGCCAGGTCAGTCGTCTCGCCGATGTCCGCGCGCAGGTTGTAGAGCTCACGACGACCGTCCTCGTAGAACTCGATCAGCTTGTGGTCCCCCTTGCGAATGGCGCCGTAGGGCGAAGCCCCGCCGGGGTGGTAGTGCGGGTAGTGCCAGTAGATTGCCTCGCGCGCCAGCGACGGTTTGCCGCGAAGCAAGGGCACCATGCTGGTCCCGTCCACGCCTCGGTTGTGGGCTGGGTCTCCCTTGGCACCGGCAATCTCCAGGATCGTCGGGTAGGCATCCACGGAAATCACCGGCTCCGCACAGCGGCTGCCGGGCCTGGTCACCCCCGGCCAGCGCACCACAAAGGGCTCCCGCACACCGCCCTCGTAGGACGATCCCTTGCCCGCCCGCAACGGCGAGTTGTCGGTGATCGGGCTCCGGGGATTGCCCACCAGGCCGCCGTTGTCCCCAGTGAAGAACACGACCGTGTGGTCACTGAGTTCCAGTCGGTCCAGGGTATCCAGCACCCGCCCGACGCACTGGTCCATGCTCTCGATCATCGCTGCGTAGACTGCCTTGCCCTGGGCCTTCTCGGGTGCCGCCTTGATCTTGGCCTCGTATTTCGCAATCAGCTCCTTCTTGGCCTGCAAGGGCGTATGAACCGCATACATCGAGAGATAGAGCAGGAACGGCTTCTCCCGATTGGCCTCCAGGAAGGCCTCCGCGTCGGCTGCGTGCCGATCAGTCAGATACTCCCCCTTTGGCCCCTCCGTCATGGTGGGGATCCGGTAGGGCGCGAAGTAGCTCGGCGGCTGGCCCCGCGAGTACCCGCCGATATTCACGTCGAACCCCTGCTTCAAGGGCCAGTATTCCTCGCGGTCCCCCAGGTGCCACTTGCCGATGAACCCGGTGGCGTAGCCCCGGGGTTTCAGCGCCTCGGCGAGACTCGTCTCCTCACTGGGAAGGAACTTGGTCCACTCCGGGATCCGCAACTTGGCGTACGGGCGCCGATGGCCGGAGATCCAGTCGGTCAAATGCAGTCGGGCGGGGTATTTCCCAGTCATGATACTGGCCCGCGTGGGCGAGCAGACCGTGCAGGCCGCGTAGCCGTCGGTGAAGCGCATGCCGCTGCTGGCCAGCCGATCCACGTTCGGGGTCTCGTAGAACGTGCTGCCATTGCACCCCACGTCCCGCCAGCCCAGATCGTCAATGAGGATAAAGACGATGTTGGGCGGCCGCCCATCGGCACCGCGTGCGATCTCGGGCAGGGCGCCCAAGGCAAGCGAGGCCCCCAACCCATGCAGGAACGAACGTCGCGATACGGGCGTGGACATGCACAGGCTCCTGACAAGTTCATGGTGATCGGGAGAAACGCTTCGCCGCCGACCCCAGACTCTAGCGCCATCGCCTCCGACACTCAACCGAAGCCCCAAACCTCTTGGGGATCGCGTGCCCCGGCGCTATGTTCCCAGCGAACACACATGGGCCGTTCCGAGGAACGATGCGAGGCAGCATGAGTCGCGAGAAAAAGAGCCACCATACCTCCCCAGGGCCAGCCGCATGCAAGTGGTTGCTCGACGCCATGCCTTTGGACTCCCTCTACGAGGCAATCCGCGGGCTCGGTCGGGAAGCGGGTGAACTGCTCCCCGGGTTCTCCCTTTCCCATCGCGCATTGGGCCGCCGATCCGTCCGCGCTCTCCTGGCCCGTGCCCTTGGCAAGCACCCGCGATTGGCCGGCCGGGTCTTCATGGCCCACAACACGCCTTGGGAGCACTGGGTCAAGGCGCTGGAGATGCTGGAGGAGGATTATCTCCTCGCCTGCTGGCGGGATCTTGTGCGAAGCTGTGGCATCTGCGTGGCGGTCGCAATGGCGCTGGACACCCGCGAATCCATGCAGAAACGCGGCCTGCGTATGCTGGCAATGGATTCCCGCTGGTGGAAGGGGCAGACCCCCACCGTGTCGCTGCAGCCTGACTGGACCAACCTGATCGAACTGCTGACCGCCCACCAGGCAGTCGAGCAGGCCAAGGACGAGCCGCTGCCAGATACGAGCGGCCGGATGCACGAACTGGAGCAAAAGTGCGGGCAACTCCGCGAAACAATCGAGCGCTGGAAACGGAAGGGAAGCGAAGCGGAGGCCCAGGTCGCCAATGAGCGCGAGGAGCATCGGGAGGCCCTGCGCCAGCTCCGCCATCAGCTCCGCGACCAGGAAGAGGAGACCGACCACCTACGCGATCAGTTCGAACAGCGTCTCAGCCATCAGGTCGCCGCCCTGCGGGACCAACTGCTCTGCGCCCCGCCCGAACTACCCGCAACCACCGACCCGGCAGGTCGCACGCTCGCCGAACGTGCCGCCGAGGCCCTCGCCCGGCAGAATGCGCTGGACGAGCGACACGGCACCCGCCCCCAGCTACAGGTGGAGTTGGAGGAACTGGAGAAGCAGGAAAAGCGACTCCGACACTGCTTCGAGGCGTCACTGATCCTGGTTCCGGGCTTGCGTGAAACTGCCGCGCAGGTCGGCCAGCGCCTGCGCGAAATCCGCGAAACGCTCGGGGACATTGACACCGACACGGAGGTGCCCGACCTCGCGGCCGCCCTTTTCTGCCGTCTCAAGAATGCCCACTTGGCTACCGATCCCACAGCGGAACTTGCCAGTCTCAGGGATACCCTCGGCCTGGAGGTGGTCCGCGACGTGCTGGGGCCTCGGGTGCACTCGCGGCTTCTGAAAGTGGAACGCACGCGGAGCCAATTGGTGGCCGAGCGCGTGCTCGACGAGACAGCCCCGGCCACCATGCCGGCACCCGAAGAGCGCGAAGTCTGGAACGTGGCCGAACGCCTGGCCTGCTACCCAACCGGCACAGTCTGGCTCTTCATCGACGGCTACAACGCCATCCGCCGCGTCCACGCCCTGAACCAGCTGGAGCAAGAGCAGGGGATGGCCGCCGCGAGGGACCATCTCTGTGCGCTTTGCCGTCGCCACGCGCACCAGCTGTGCCATCTTGAGATCGTCTTCGACGGCATCGACACGGTCGCCGGAGCGGAAAGCTGCGCCGCCGTCCAGGTTGTCTACGCCGGCTCCACCGGGGAATCCCAGAGCGCCGACGACTACCTGGAAAGGCGGCTACGAATCGCTCGCGGCGACGCTGCCACCATGTGGCTGGTCACCGACGACTTCGGCCTCCGCAACCGCGTCGCCGCAACCTGCGACGCGTTCGTGCCCCCGGTGCTTCTGCACCGTTTTCTGACTGCCTGACCCCACTAGGAGACAAACCATGTTGCGACTTGGCGTGATCGGTTTGAGCGAAGGAAATGGCCACCCGTATTCCTGGTCGGCCATCGTGAACGGCGACTTCGATGACACCCTCATGGCGGATTGCGGATACCCCGTGATCCCCGCCTATCTCACGGCGAACCGGGACACCCTCGGCATCGACGATGCCCAGGTAACCCACATCTGGACCCAGGACCGAGCGCTCTCCGAACACGTCGCCGGAGCCAGCCGAATCGATTGCGTGGCAGACGAGATGGAGGATCTGATCGGGGCCGTCGATGCCGTGCTCCTGGCCCGCGACGATCCAGAGAACCATGTGGCCATGGCCCGCCCCTTCCTGGAGGCCGATGTCCCCATCTTCATCGACAAGCCTCTCGCCTTCTCCCGCGCGGATCTCGCCTACTTCGACGAACAGCAAGCAGCCGGCAAGTTCCTCATGTCCTCAAGCGCGCTCCGCTACTCCGGCGGCGTGCAGGCGGCCCGGGTCGGGCTTCAGGGGATCGGGCCGGTCGAACTGGCCGTGGCCGTGGGCAAGAAGGACCTGCGCAAATACGCCATCCACTACCTGGAGGGCATGTTCTCCCTGCTTGGCGACCCCGAGGCAAAGAGCGTCCGCCACGTGGGGCAGACCGGCAGGGACCTGTTGCTGGTGGAGTTCGCCAACGGAGCCACCGCCACGGTCCACATCTACCAGGATATCGCCCCCGGCGGAGAACTGAATATCTACGGTCGGGATGGGAGCCTCCAAGTCAGCCACGGCGGTGCGTACACTGCCTTCCGCAACAGCCTGGTGGAAGCAATCCGCTCCTTCCGGGAGGGGCGTCCCCGCCTCGATTTCGCCGTGACCCGGAACGTGATCGGCACATTGGTTGCCGCTCGTGAGAGCCTTGAGCAAGGCGGCGCAGCCGTCGCCGTGAAACAGTAGGAGAACGACCCGATGCACGTCAAGGAACTACTCAGTCTGAAGGGCAAGGTATGCCTGGTCACTGGCGGTGCCGGCCGCTACGGGAAATGCATCGTCGAGGGGTTGGCCGAAGCCGATGGCACGGTCATCACGGCCTCGCGCAATCTGGCAGCGAACGAAGCCGTCGCCCGGGAGTTCCGGGAACTCGGCCTCGACGTCCACGCCCGGCAGTTGGACCAGGGCGACCACGACTCCGTGGCGGCCTTGCGCGAGAATCTGGCCGCGGACTTTGGCGGGCTCGACGTGTTCGTCAACAACTCGGTAGCCCGGACCATGAAAGGCTATCGCGGGGAGCTCTCCCAGTTCGAGGAGTCCATGCGCATCAACTCCACCGGGATGTTCGACCTCTGTCGGGAGATGAGCGATCTGCTGATCGAGCGCGGCGGCGGTGCCATCATCCATATCAGCTCGATGATGGGCATGTTCGGCCCCGACCTCTCGAACTACGAAGGCACCAGCATGGGCGATCCGGCCCCGGACTATTTCTTCCACAATGCCGGACTCCTCAACCTTGCCCGCTACCAGGCCCACGTCCTGTCGAAGCACAACATTCGGGCCAACTGCATCTCTCCCGGCGGCTTGGCTGCCCCCGAAATCCAGCCTGAACGCTTCCTGCAGAACTACACCAAGAAGGTGCTCTGCGGCCAACGCATGGCCAACCACGACGACATCAAGGGCGTGGCCGTCTTCCTCGCCTCCCAGGCCTCGGCCTACATCACCGGCGAGAACATCCTCATGGACGGCGGCATGCACTGCTAGGGAGCCCGACCATGCAACTGCGACCTCTCGGCAATACAGGCATCCTGGTCTCGGAGATCTCCTTCGGTTGTGTTGAGCTTGGGATTCCCTACGGCATCGGCGTCAAGAATGCCGCTGACATGCTGCCCGAAGCCGATGCCATCCGCTTGCTCCAGAGCGCCCTCGATCAGGGCCTCAACTTCTTCGATACCGCCCCCGCCTACGGCACCAGTGAGTCCCTGCTGGGACAGGCATTTGCGGATCGCCGCGAGCAAGCCGTGATCTGCACCAAGGCCCCCCACGGCGCGGCCGATCCCGACATGCTCGAACAGCCCGACCAATTGCGCCAACTGCTGACCGATGCCCTGACCGACAGCCTCCGCAAACTTCGCACCGATTACGTGGACCTGTACATGCTGCACCGGGCGACAGATGGCGCGTTGCGCAGCCCGGCCTTGGTCGGAATCCTGCGCGAGTTCCAAGACAAGGGCATGATCCGCGCCTTTGGTGCGTCCACCTACCCCGGCGGGACCACTGGCACGGCCCTCGCGACGGGAGATTGGGCCGTACTCCAGATCGCCATCCACGCCATGGATCGCCGCGAGGAGCCATACCTGCAAGCCGCCACCGAGGCGGGCGTCGGGATCGTGGCGCGCTCGGTGCTGTTCAAGGGGATTCTGACCGACCGGGGACGGCACATGCACCCCGCCCTCGCCGCAGTTTCCGCCCATCGGCAACACTTGCTCGATGCCCTGCCCGACGGCATCGGCTTGGCACGGGCCGCCACACAGTATATTCTAGGTTTGCCCGGCATCTCTTCCGTGCTGCTGGGTATCGACCGCTTCGAGTACCTGCAACAGGCCGTGGCAACCACTGCGGCCATCCCGATGGGCAGTGGCACCCGGCATGCCTGGGATGCACTCGCCTACCCCGACCCCGATTTTCTCGACCTGCCGGCATGGGACCGCAAGGGCTGGCTCTAACACGAACGCAGGAGACATGACCATGGCCAAGAAAAGCAGCAGCATGGCGAAGAACCTCGTGATGATCCTGTTCGTCGTCGGGGCGGGTGCCTTTGTGTGGATGCAGATGCAGAAACGCGAGCTCATCAAGCAGGAAAGCCAGGCCGTCGAGACTCTCAACGACGGCAAGTACGAGGAAGCAATCAAGCTGTTCGAGAAACTCCTCGGCCCCGCCAAGGGGGAAGCAGTCAAACGCCACAAGGCAAACCTGGCGAAGTGCTACCTTGGCCTGGCGGAGGCGGACGAACTTCTGCCAGCGAAGATGATGGAACTCTACGGGAAAGCGGCTGAATACGACGAGACAGCACTCCCGGAGAACATACGCGCGCTGCTGGCGAAGAAGTCCAGCAAGAAGGCCGGGCCGACCGCAGGCTCGGGAGACGCGACAGAAGAAGAATGACCGGAGCGCGTGCCACGCCCCCCCGGTCCCCCTCCTTGCCCACCTTCACCTGAAGAACTCAGGAGTACTCACATGCGCATTGCCCATTCCATCTGCCAGACCGCCCTCGCCTTCACCATCCTTGCCACGCTGAGCGGATGCGCCATCATTCGCGATCCCGGTGGAAACAGCGTGGCGGCGGTCCGCAAGGTGCGGGCAGAAGCCCGAACCCGAGTCGTCCCGGGCAAGCTCGAGGATGTCTACCGCAGGACCATTGAGACCGCCGACGCCGCCGGCTGGGAAGTCTTCCGCAGGTTCCCCGAGGAGCATCTGGTCGTCTATCACCAGATCCCTGGTTCGGTGGACTCCACGCAAGTCGGCGTGTTCTGCTCCGAGAGCGACGGAGGCGTCCTCGTCGAAGTCGCTTCCCCGTCCATTTTCTCCCGTGAACTCGCGGCCAAGATTCTCTTCCGCAGGCTGTAGCAAAACGACAACCGCACGAGGCTTGCGCAACCCAGGCGCGGAAGCTATCGTCTTTGACAACGACCTGCCGTATCTCTGGCAGACCCCGAGTGACGAGGCCAGCCCGGACCGGCGAAGGAGGCAACACCATGCTGGATCTACTCAAGAAAACCGCCTACACGGGGCTGGGACTGGCCTACATGACCCAGGAGAAGGTCCGGGAAGTCGCCCGCGACCTGAGCCGGAAGGCGAAGCTGAGCGAAGAAGAAGGGAAGCGCTTCGCCGAAGAGCTGAGCGCCAAGTCCAAGGAGGCGCGGAACGGGCTGGAGGAACGGGTGGCCAGTGCCGTCCAGAAGACTCTCGCCAAGCTCAACCTGCCCACGGCGGCGGACCTCGCTGCCCTGGGAGAGCGACTGACCGCCGTCGAGAACTCGCTCAAGACGGAAGCGAACGAACCGACGACGGACGGCTGATCCCAGATGGCCGTTCTGGGCAGACTGGCGGTCATTGGTCGGACCTACCGCCACCTGAGCCGGTACCAGCAGATCCTGCGGGTACTGGTCAAGTATGGGTTTGGCGACCTGCTCGACCGCTTCCATATCCGGCGGTACATGGACGCGATGGCGCGGTTGATCCTGCGCCGCAAACCCGACCCCGAGGTATCCCACCTCAGCACGCCCCAGCGCCTGCGCCGGGTGCTTGAGGAGTTGGGGCCCACCTTCATCAAGCTGGGGCAGATTCTCTCCACCCGGCCCGACATTCTGCCGCCCCGTTACTTGCGGGAGCTGACCCGCCTGCAGGATCGGGTGCCACCGTTCCCCTATGACGATGTAGTCCGGACGATCAGCGAGGACTTCGGTGCCCCTCCGGACGAGTTGTTCGCGGAGTTCGAGGCCGAGCCCACGGCAGCCGCCTCCATCGCGCAGGGGCATCGGGCCAGAACGCACGATGGTCGCGAGGTGTTCGTCAAGATCCGGCGGCCGCGCATCAATCGCACGGTAACGGCCGATCTGGAGATCCTGACCCACCTCGCATCCCTGGTGGAAAGGCACGCCCCCGACCTCTCCATGGTTCAACCAAGCCGCCTGGTCGAGGAGTTTGGGCGCAGCATCGGCCGCGAACTGGACTTGAGCATCGAGGCCGCCAACCTGACGCGCTTTCGCCGCCAGTTCGCGGGTCGGGAAGGCATCTACATCCCCGAAGTGTTCGAGGACTATGGCAGTGCGCGGGTCCTCACCATGGAGTTCATCCGTGGCATCAGGCCTTCGGACACGGCCGCCTTGGAGGCAGCGGGCTGCGACCTGAAGAAGCTGGCGGCCCTCGGCGCCGACCTGCTCCTGGAGCAGTTCTTCGTGCATGGCTTCTTCCATGCCGACCTCCACCCCGGCAACATCCGCATTCTGCCCCCCGACCGATACTGCTATCTCGACTTCGGGATGGTGGGACGACTAAGCCGGCGCGAGCGCGAGACATTGGGGGAGCTGATCACCGGAGCCGTGGCCCAGGACGAGCGCCGACTGGTGGAACCTGTCCTCGCGATGACCATTTCCGATGGCGACGTCGATCCGCACGAGCTGGAATGCGATCTGGCCGAACTCACCGAGAACCACCTGCATCTTGCCCTCCACGAGTTGGATGTGAGTCGGGTGTTCCAGGATCTCTACTCGGTCTGTCACCGCCACCGTCTCTGCTTCCGCCCGCACATCTACCTGCTGGCAAAGGCCGTCGGGGCCATGGAGGAGATGGGGCGAGCCTACGACCCCGGATTCCAGATGGCCAAGCACCTTGCCCCCTTCGTGCGCCGCCTGTCAAGCGCGCGCTATAGCCCACGCAAATTGCTGCGCGATGCGCTCAGCGGTACGGGGAGCGTCCTGCGCTTGCTTCAGGAGTTGCCCGAGAACGCGCGGGCGATCCTCACCCAGGTTCGGCACGGCAAGATGAAGGTCGAGTTTGAACACCGTGGTCTGGAGGACATGTTGCACCGCCACGAACACATTGCCAGCCGAATCTCTTCGGCCATCATTCTGGCGGCGTTGATCGTGGGTTCGTCGCAGATGACCGTCTCGGACGTGCCGCCCAAGTGGAACGGAATCCCCATCATCGGCATCGTCGGCTTCGTAGGAGCGGCCATGCTCGGGCTGATTCTGCTCTGGGACATCTGGAAATCCAACCGGGGGTAGGGATGGAATGATGGAATGGTGGAATGATGGAATGATGGAATGGTGGAATAGTGGAATAGTGGAGGGATGGAATAGTGGAATGATGGAATGATGGAATGATGGG
>JABGQJ010000204.1 GCA_018648945.1 Victivallales bacterium | reverse complement strand
CCTCGCTCACCCGCCGAGAGAGACCTCCACTCGTGACTGAGCCATTACCTGCCGGCCCGCACGCGCTTGGCGGGATCAGGCCATCCGTGTATGGTACCGCCCCCGTCCACTCGGTTCGTGATCCCCCCGTCGGAGGCACCCCATGCGACTTGCCATTGTCTGCGGCATCTACCCACCCGAAGGTAGTGGGGGGATCGAGACGTATACCCGCGACATGGCGGAGGCACTGGTCGCGGCGGGGCACGAGGTGGTCGTGCTCTCCCGGACCAAGGGCGAGGACCAATGCGAAGAACTGGCGGGTGTGGAAGTGCATCGCTATCGCAGGCGGGAGCTCCCGAAGGGGGAACGCTTCCTCCCTGGGCTCTGGTGGAGCCGGTTCCTGGCCCAGGAGCTCGACCGTCACCACCGCGAGAAGCCCCTCACCGCTGTCGAGTTCCCGAATTGGGAGGGCGTTGGCTACTGGTATGCGCGCCGCAAGGCCAGTCGGCGCGTGCCGACGATCACCTGGGTCCATACGCCCTTCTTTGAGTCACTCGAACTGAAACCTCACCTGCGCAAGCAAGTCGGCTCGCGCTTCACGTGCTGGCTCGAGAAGCGGGCCATTCTGGCTTCGGACCACCTCGTGTGCTCGACCCGCGCCCATCGACAGATGGTGGCGGGTATCTTCGGTTTCGACCCCGAGCGCGCCCATGTCATGCCCCTGGGCACGTCGCTTCCCACTGCCGACGAGGTGGCGGCCATTCCACCTGCCCCCCCCGACGCCCCCATCCGGGTGCTGTATGCCAGTCGCCTGGAGGTGCGCAAGGGAACCCAGACCCTTCTCGATGCCGTGCCTGACGTGGCCAGGGAGTTTCCGAATGTGGAATTCCTGGTGGCGGGGAAGGACCGCCCCGAGGCCCCCGGTGGTCAGCTCTTCGCGGACTACTTCCGCACGACCTATGCTCCCTTTACGGACCGGGTGAAGTTCCTTGGCTTCGTGTCCGATGCCGAGTTGAAACGGCTCTACCAGCAGTGCGATGTCTTTGCCGTGCCCTCGAATTATGAGTCTTTCGGGCTCGTCTTCATCGAAGGCATGTCGTGGGGCAAGCCAGTGATTGGCGGTCGCGCCGGGGGCATGCCGGAAGTCATCGCGGACGGCAAGACCGGGTTCCTGGTCGATCCCGGGGATGTGGCCGGCTTCGCCGCCGCCCTGGGCCAGCTCTGCCGCGACCAAGGCCTGCGGACGCGCATGGGACAGGCTGCGCGCCAACACACCGTCGAGAACTTCGATCGCTCGTGCATGGCCGCCAACATGGCCGATTTCGTGGACCGGGTCGTCCTGGCGCGGGGATGAGGTCAGTTGCCGCCGTCCACCGCGACGGGGACTGGCACCGACTCCTCGCCGTACCAATTGGCGGTGGAGACGTATAGAGCTATGCCAGGAGCCCGGGGAAGGCGCAACGGCTGCGCGTTGTTGGTGTGAGGGAGCGACCACTTGGCGTCGTAGGCGATCTGCCGGAGCTTCCAGGGCAGGTATTTCTTGCCGCGCCAGTGGTCGGCCGACGGTAGATTCATGCCGCTTCCCCACCGCTCAGAGGCGGCCCGGCGGATGTGCTGGACGGCGAGGAACGGGTCCATCTCCCAAACGCGCTTGCCGGTGCGGTGGATGATCCCGACTAGGTGCGTGGCGTTGAGGTCCTTGCCCAGCGTGCCCGGCGGCGCGCCATAGATGCGGAGCGAGTTCTGTTCGGCCCCGGGTGTCGCCCAGGTAACGGTTGCCGCCGCGCCGGTCTGGGTCACTTTGGCGCTCGGCGGCGGGAGATCGGGCAGCAGCTTGCGGTCCAGCCAGTTGCTGTCCTGCATGATCCCGCCCATGTAGTTGCCGTTGGTCGGGTGCTTGTCCGTATCGTGCTGCTTGTAGACGCCATTCTCTAGCACGTTGAAGCGGAGCACGTACCGGAAGGAGGCCTTGATTGCCTCGTAGACCTCGGCCTTGCCCGCATCGTCCACATAGTTGGCGGCGAGCTGGAGTAGGTAGATGGCATCCCAGGTGGTGGCCAGATAGCACTTCTCCGCATACTTGTCCGGTTCGGTGGTGAAGCGGTAGGCCTTGGTGTTCCAGGCTGCCCGGCGGCGGGTGCCGGCCTTATCCACATAGGAGGATTGCTGGCGTAGCGTGGTGCGGATGATCCGGTCGGCGCGGGGCACGCGTTTCAGTCCCAGATCCTGTCCCAGGTAGGTGCGTGGTGGGCGGTCGCGGTGGGTCACGCCCAGGTAGCGGAAGTGCATGTCGCAAAGGTGGAAGGTCAACCCCAGACTCAAGTCCGTACCATCGTGCCAGTAGCCGGTCTCCGGGTCCTGGTCGTCGATCAGGATGCGGGCGAAGTTCTCCAGCCAGCCCGGTTCGAGAGGCGGGAGCATCTTCTTGGCGGTGCCCACCCGGTACATCTGCTGCATGTAGAGAATGGCGTGGTTCATGTGCTCCGGCTCGGTCTTGGCTTCCTCGACATAGTACCTGCGAAATCCCTCGTGGGTGGTGATGTTGTAGGGTTGCCCCACGAGACCCGCGTCCTTCCCGAGCACGAAGCGCCAGGGATAGCGATAGCCATGGCCCCACTTCAGATGATAGGGCATCTCCTGGTACAGGGGGTTGAAGGCCAACGACCCCGTCTCCGGGTCCTGCTTCTCGTCATTCGAGTAGGTGTTCGCCTTCCCGACAAACTCCCACGAGAGGGCGCTGAAGTAGGCTACGCCACAGAACTTGTTGTAGACGGAGACATGGACCCCTGCCGCCTGCTTCGGTACGAATGTCTCGGTGTAGTAGCAGTGGTAGGGGTAGGTGCGCTGGGTCTGGAAGTAGCCCTCCCTGCTGGCCAGTGGTCGCCCCTTGGCATCCCGGATCGTGACCCGCATGTCCGGGCCATGCCAGCAGTTGTTCCGCGCCCCGGCATCCACCCCTTCGAGCCACACAAAGAGGCGGATGCGCTTGCCCCGTGCCTGGGCCATGTCGATGGGCAGCGGCTTCGGGAAATCCACGCGCGTGGAACCGGGGCAACGGACCGCTGTTCCCGTCACCTTCTTGTAGGGCGTGTCGATGGGGCGGTTCTTGACCAGGCGCCGGGCAGCCGGCGAATCGGCAGGCAGCAGATCCTCCCAAGGCACCGGCGTGGCAAAGTGATCGACGACGCCATGCATGTACCATCGCCAGAGATCGCGTGGGCGATTGTCCTTGCGTTGGGCTGACGAGAACGACCCGATGTTGACGACCTGCGCCTTGTCCGGCTCGGCCGCGCGAGCGAACAAGGCGAGCGTGACGACAAGAGTGGCGAGTGCGCGGTGCTGCATATCCCAATCTGCCCTGTTGCTACACTGTTGCAGCGATGATAGCCGGGCAGGGGCTGGGAGTCAAGGCGCCCATCGATGCGGCCCGCGTGGACAAGCGGCGGGAATGGTGCGATGGTCCTTCCTTCACCCATACACGAACGAACGCCGGGCGATCCATGACGATGTACGGGAGACGAGACATGCTGAAGGTGACGGCAGCGACTGCGCTCGGGTCGTTGGCAGGTTGCGTGGGACTACCGGGCACGACGCGGCGCGCGCCAAGACTGTGGTATACGGACGAGCGGCTGGCCCAGCTCAGGAACTGGGTTGCGGCCGACAAGGAACCGTATGCGTCCTGCTATGCCGCCATCCGGCAACGGGCGCAGGCTGCGCTCACCAAGACCGCGACACCCTACGCTGGTCCCGATCCCAAGGAGTATGTCAAGGCCATGGCGCCGGACGGTCGGGACTCGCTGGCCCTGGCCTTGGCCTATCGCATCGAGGGCGATGGGGCCTACTCCCAAGCCGCCCTTCGGCTGATGAACGGCTGGGCGACTCACGATCCGCTCCCCGGCTCCACCTACATTCTGGAGCCCGTCCGCCCCGACCTGGGCATGAGCACGGCCATGCCCACCGTGGCGATGATCCAGGCCTACGCGCTGTTGTGCGATGCGCCCGGCTGGAGCGAGGAGTTCGAGCAGTCGTTCCGTGCATTCCTGAAGCAGGTCCGCGCCAACCTGCTGCATTCCTGCGAAGACTGGCGGGCACGCTATCGGACCGATAAGAAGAAGGGCCACTACGTGCCCTCGACCGACGAACGCCACCGCGTATTCGGTGGCCAACTCTGGCAGAATCACCTGGGATGCCACTGCATGGCGTTGGCGTGTGTCGGCTATGCCTTGAGGGAGGCGGAAACCGTGCGGTTCGCCTTGGACCACGAGGACAATCCACATGACTTAAAGGCGCTGATCGGCGGGGCCATCCTCATGCCGGGCGACCGCGACCGCTGGGGCACGGAGCCAGACAAGATCCAGCCGGGAGAGATGTACGATCGTTACCGCATCTCCCAGGGCAAGGGGCTCATGTACAGCTTCCTGCATCTGCGCTTCCTGCTCGACGCCGCCGAGATTGCCTGGCACAACGGCCTCGACTTCTACAGCTACACGGCTCCCGGAGGGGAGAATCTGGTGCTCCCATTCCGCTTTCTCGGGCAGGCTCTGCTGGCTGGCCCCGAAGCCCTGAAAGGCACATACTACGAGAAGCACGAAGGCGAACGGGTCCGCATCCGCGCCGGGTTGACGACACAGTGGTACCCGAATCTCTTCCTCATCGGGCGCAACCGCTACCCCGACGAACCTGTGATCGCCGAGGTCTGCCGCCGGGCGGCCCCCAGCATCTTCGCAAGGACGGACCACTACGAGGTCCTGTCCTTCCCGCTGGCCTTTGGCTAGCCAAGGAAACGAGACGATGAGACGACGTGATTTCCTCAGGACAACGTCCCTGGCGAGCCTTGGTGCTGCGCTCCTGCCGTTGCGGGCGTCGGCTCAGGCCGAAGGGCAGCAGCCCAACATCCTGTGGATTGTGACCGACGACCAGCGGCCTGACTCGCTGGCCTGCTACAACCGCCGGGTCTCGGGCAAGGCGGAGAGCCCCTTGGGGTTTGTCCTGTCACCGAGCATCGACCGCCTGGCCGCGGAAGGTGTCTTGTTCACCCACGCCTTCTGCCAGGCCCCCGGGTGTGCGCCGTCGCGGGCGTCGTTCCAGCGCGGGATGTACCCACACCACACCGGCGTCTACGGCTTCGAACGCACTCACGGCGAGAACGATAACTGCGCCCCGAATGTCGGCGAGATCATGCAGGGGCTCGGCTACCACACGTCGCTGTTCGGCAAGTCCGGCTACCGCGTCTTCAAGTGGGGACCTGGACTGACCTGGAACTCGCGGGGCGAGTACAACGCAGAGGTCGGCTTCCCCCGAGGGGGGTGGTACAAGGAAGGGAAGTGGGAGAGAGACGAGAAGACCGGGAAGTCCGTGAGTGTCGGCACCGTAGTGAACTACCAGTTCCCAGACGGCACGGTCAGGAGCTGGCTGGAACCCAAGAAGGGCGAGATGAGTGCCGAGGACCAGCAGCGGAAGGCCAGGACCGAGCGAGAGCTGCAGATCGTCCGTCGCCTCCAGACCGGCACTGTGATCGGCGGCGTCAACCCCATGCCAGCCGGGAAGGATGTGGATGGTCGGATGGTCGCTGAGTTGGAGCGCTTCCTGGCTAATGCCGGAAAGACAATCGAGATGGCAGGCAAGAAAGGGCGCAAGGTGACCATTGACTGCCCGCCATCGGACAAACCACTGATGGTCAACATCGGCTTCCACTTTCCGCACAGTCCCGTGCTGCCACCGAAGGCGTACCGGGAGCGGTTCAAAGGCAAGGCGTACCGGGAGCCCGCCTTTGACAAGGCGACCGAATACGCCCGCATGCCGCCGCAGCTTCGCACCATCCACGACAAGATGACCATCACGGAGCTGAAGCCCGAACAGATGCAGCAGGTGATCCGAGACTACTATGCCTTCTGCGCCTACGGCGATAGCCTGGTGGGCAAGGTCGTCGATGCCTTCAAGGCCCATGCGGCAAAGGCTGGCCGCCCATGGTTGATCGTCTACGCCTGCGGCGATCACGGCTGGCACCTTGGCGAGCAGGGCATCTCGGCCAAGTTCGGGCCATGGGACAAGTCCACGCATGACGCCATCATCGTGGCCTCCTCCGACAAGTCCCGAGTCCCGGCGAACGAGGCACACAACGGGCTTGTCGAGTTCGTCGATATGGCCCCAACCATCTACGCAGCCGCTGGCGCGGACCTATCAGGCAAGGGCTACACCCATCTCGACGGCTTCGATCTGGTCGCCATTCTCCACGATCCCAAGCTGAAGCGCGACTACATCATCGGCGAGATGGACCATGTCTGTGGTCCCCGGGCCTACCTGCGCACGAAGGAGTTCGCCTTCTCCATGCGTACGCGGCCCAAGAGCGCCAAGGTCAGCCGCAAGGTCAAGTGGCTCCCGGACACGCCCTGCGAGGACATCCGCTGGGGGCTGGACGCCCCGCGCAAGGACGCCGAACTGGCGCTCTACGACCTGCGCGCTGATCCCGGCGAACGGGTGAATGTCGCCGACCACGAACCCTACCTGAAGCTCGCCGACTGGTTCCGGCAGAAGCTGGGGCGCATCGTGCTCGGCGACGGTCGCGTCGAAGTCGACTGGGACCAGGTGAACGTCCACGCCCGCGCCGACTTCGCCAAGGGCGCTCACGACCGCAGGCTGGATATCCCCCGGGGCATCGTCCCAAGGCCGTCGCTACCCTGAGGAGAAGTGACTTACACAGGCAGAGGATGCCCGTTCACCTCTCGCATCGTCGCTGCTCAAAGACTGTGCGAATTGGCATTTCCCAACCCACAATGGTACGTTTGGTCCGACCTGGAAAGACTGTCCCCACCTGAGGACGCGGCCAGCCGCAATGCCAGCCTGGAAGTAGGAGGTACCTATGCATAGCCGTATCGTCTCACTGCCCCTATCAGCACTGCTCACGCTCTCCGCTCTTCTTGCTGGCCCTGCTGCTACGCCCCGCTATGTCCTCTACAAGCGTCAGGCCATGCTGGTGAACTGGCAAGGGCAGAAACAGACCTGTTACTTGAGGCGCATTGGCGGCTTTGGGCCCATGGTCAGCGGCATGACCCCCAAACGGCAGCAGGTGAGCTATGAACTTGGGAAGCTCTCCAGAATCCAGATTGCTCCGGGGCCAAAGGGGAAAGAGCCCCTTGCGGCAACAGAAGTGGCGCCAGGGAGACCGGGGACAACCCAGAAGGTCCCTGCCTGGGACAGAGTGGAAACTGAGGATGGCATGGCCCTCCGGGGGACGGTTCTCGGGTTCCAGCACGGCCAGTGGTTCTTCGTTCCGGAGAAGGGGCAACTGAAGCCAGGCACCGAGAAGCGGAAATGGCCGAACGAAGAGGTGCGCGAAATACTGTTCGAGTGTATCCCGAAGTGGCGCCCGAAGCTTGCTGTCGCGGCGGATGGTGGCCAGGAAAACGCAGGGGAACCGGAAGGGCGAGCGGGAGAGGACAGGTTGCGGCTTGGTGAGACCGTCGAGGAGTGTCGGGTACGCTATGGGGAACCGGAGAACCTGAAGCCCAAGAAGATAGGGCAGCTTCCATCCAACAGCTACCTTCGAAATGGGTACAGGTTGCAGATCGTGTTCGTGCAGGATGAGAGAGGGACGTACCGAGCGGCTGCGATCATCTACAGCCGACCAGAGAAGGGAACGGGGGGGGATCTCAAGGAGGCGGAGATCCAGACATTTCTGAAGCTTAACGCGGGAAGACACCGGTGGCAGGAGAGGACTGACACGTTTGCCATGGCGAGGGCCTGGTCCTGCAAAGAGCTCGACCTCAGGGCCGACTACGACGTCCAATTGGGCCATGGGTACGCGCTTTGCGTCGTCTCGCAGAAGTACGACGACGCCTGCAAGGAAGCGGAAAGGAAGCAGTTGGAGGGGCTGTGATGAGGGCATGCGACGCGCCGAGGACGGTGGGGTCGCTGATGGCGACTTCGGCGGTCCAACAGATACCGCTTGGCATCTGGGCAACGGCGGCGGCGGGCATTTCCCAGGGCATCGTTCCGAGACCATCGCCTCCGTAGCAGCATCCCGCCTGCATCTTCCCTGGGATCGCCGAGTTGCACTCGGCATCTTCCTCCCCGTAGCGGCGGGGCCACAGACGATGCCCCGAAGCTTGCAGCTGTCCTGGTGAAACGTGAGATTGGGGCCTGAAAATGGACTGGCGCAACTGGAAGACTGCACAATGGCCGACACGCAAGCGATACACAACCGGGCAAGCAGGGCGGTCTGGGCCATCGTGCTCCTGTCGCTGATCCCTGCGTTCTGCAGAGCAGGCTACCCGTCCCCGAAGGAAGCCGGTTTCCATCACTGCGCGCTGATCTACGACACGCCCAATCGCGCCGCCTCGGACCTCATGCCCTACGTGGCGTGGGCCGAGGACGGGGTTCCCAAGCATTGGCTGTTCGATGCCTTCCTGTTCCTGATGCAGAGGACACCTTCGGGGGTGAGTACGACCAAGGGGAGCATGGTGCAGGCGGATTGGGAGGAGCATTTGGGGCGCTGGTTTCTCCCTGGGCGGGACCTCCAGGCACTGGACGCGGCGCTGGCAACAAGCGTGCGGAGTCTGGGAGCCCCGCCAGCCAAACGGAAGGTCATCCTGTCCATTCCGCACCCGGGGCGGAAGGTGAAGGACTTCGGCGATGTGGATGGCGATGGGCGCAGCGAGGACCTCTCCACAGCGGCGGGAGTTGCCACCGTCATGCGCTGGTATGTGGCGGCAGCCCGGTCCCGGCTTGCGGCAGCTGACTTCACGCATCTGGAGCTATGGGGATTCTACTGGATGCACGAGACCATCTCCGTGCCTGACGAACCACAGGTTCGGGCGGCGGCGGACGCCGTTCACGCTGCCAAGCTGAAGCTGCTCTGGATTCCATGGTTCCGCGCCGTTGGCTGGGATCGCTGGCGCGCATGCGGGATCGATGTGGCGATCATGCAGCCGAACTACGCGTTCTTCTCGAACCACCGGGGCGCGGTCCGACGTAATCGCCTCGCCGTCAATGCCAACCTTTCCCGGCGGGCGGGGATGGGGGTGGAGATCGAGCTGCCCATGTACTGCAACGACCCGGCTTCGGCTCGCTATTTTCTGGAGTACCTGGCCGATGGTGCCGCTCAACGGCACGGATACCAAGAAGGGGCAACCGCGTACTATCTGGGCGCGAAGAATCTAGGGATGCTGGGCCAGTCTTCCCGGCCGTGGCAACGGCAGCTGGCGCGGGCTCTGGCCGAATACGTCGCGGGGAAGGCAATCGATGTGCCCGGCCCCCGGCTTGCCTGGACGGCCGATGGGCGCAAGGCAGCCGTCCTCGGGGATGGGAATCTCGGGAAAGCGATGTCTCTGCGGCAAGCAACCGGCTTCCTGCCGCAGATGGAGTTGGTGGCAAAGCTCGACGTGTTCCTGGATGGCAGTGGGCCGGCGTCGCCCTTCAGTGGGCTCGTCCGCGTCGACCTGCGTCGGAAAGGAGGCGAGTGGCATCCGGGCGGCTGGGCGATTCATCCCAGCCCAACTGTCGGTGATGGCCCGTGGCAGGTCGTCACGGTCCCTCTCGAAGGCAAGGCGGATGCCGTGCGGGTCAGCATGGATCCCGCCCCCGGGTCTCCACCACCACGCGTGCGGGAACTCGCCATTGAGCTGGCTCAGGGCACTGGGCGGAACACGGTGCCGAGTCTGGCCCGTGGCTGTACCTACCGCGCCGGCACGATGCCCGAAGCTGTTTATGGCGACAGCGGCGGGGAATTGACGGATGGCGTGGTCCCAGCGACTGGCTTCTTTTCCGGCCAGACCGTGGGCTGGCACGGCCACCGGGCTGTCGTGTGCTTCGACCTCGGGCACCCGGTGCGCGTGGACCGAGTCGAAGCCCACGTCGAAGGCGGCGGCTATGCGGCGGTCAAGTGGCCCGCGCAAGCTGTTCTCATGGTTGGCCGGGATACCCCGCCCGCAATGGGCCTCTCCGGCGCGGGCGCCCTGCCCGACGCGTTCTCGTGGACGGCGGCAGGCGAAGTGGTCATCGACCAGCAGCGAACGCGAGATGCCGCCAACGGTCACCTGGTCTTTGCTCCGCCCCAGCCGCTTGAGAGCCGCTACCTCAACCTCATCTTCGCAACCAGGGGCTGGTTCATGCTTTCCGAAGTGAAGGTCTTCGCCGGCGACACGAATCTCGCTGCTGGCCGCCCGTATACCGTCCACCCGGCACCCGCTGCCAAGAGCAGTTCGCCCTACGCGGACGACGGGATTCGGCTTACGGACGGCTTCGTCGCGCGCGCGTTTCTACGCCATGACATCACCGGTTGGTCCACCGGTCGGGAACACCTGATCGCCCTGGATCTGCTGGGCCGTGTTCCTTGCCGCAAGGTAACCGTATGGACCTTGGCCGGTGGCCTCCACGGCATCCGAGCCCCCGAGGCCGTGGTGGTGGCCGTGCAGGACAACCAGGGCAACTGGCGGGAAGTCGGCCGGTCACTTCGCCCCGCCGATCTGCTGGAGAAGGGCGGCTTGGTCGCGCTCCCCTATAGCGTGCAACTCGATGGCACCGCACCACGCGCCCTACGGGCAACCATCATCCGCAAGACCGGCTGGGCCATGGTGAGCGAAGTGCAGATCGAGTGAAGGGAGGGCCTCGCGTACCAGTCGAAGCGAGTTGGCGGGGTGCGCGCGCCGGGGGTATACTCGGGTCACCCAATCGCCGCGCGGAACCGGCGGCGAAGACCAGGACACCTAGAGGCTATCCGCATGAAGAACCACACAACACGGCGGGCGCGCGCGTCCCAGTCTCTGGTCTGCGCGATCATGGGAGTCACGATGGCCATGCAAGCAATCGGCGGCGGAACAGCGATCCAGATCAAGCATCCGGTCTTGAACTACGGGATCAACAAGGCGAAGGCGAAGGCCTACGAGGCTGCAGTCAAGCCCATTATGGCCATGTCCGACGAGGAAGCCCTGGCCTTCGTGCCGCCCTATGGCTATATCACCTACGTCGAGTGCCCGGCCTGCTACGGCGGGGTCGAAGGCAATGGGGTGCTGGTCTGGAACAGAGCCAAACCGGACCAACTCACCTGCCGCTTCTGCAAAACCGTGATCCTGCCCAACGAGAAGTACCCCGAGGACCAGGTCATGGTCGGCAAGAACTCGCTGGGGGAAGAGGTCCGCCTGCCCTACTACCACAATCGGGAACACGATACGCGCCACTTCTTCAGCGAGAACCTCCGGAAGCACAAAC
>JABGQJ010000203.1 GCA_018648945.1 Victivallales bacterium | reverse complement strand
GGAAAGGCCGAGCGTGCGACCGGTGGGCGAGAAGATAATGGCCCGCACATCCACCGTGGTGGAGCCGCTCAGGTTCTCGTCCAGTTCCTCCAGTTCGCCGAGCTCCACGGTGACGGTGCTGATTGCGCTCGCGGTTTCGTCGGGGGCCTCCGTCCAGCCACTGCTGTCGGCGATGCCCACGTCCACATCCACTTCCGCGATGACGGCACCACGCGGGATATGCATCCAGCGCGTGCCATCGACCCACTCGACAAAGTCGTACTTCAGGCCGGTCGTATCGCCCGACGACGCGGTCACGATCGCTGGCTTCATGGCGACGTAGCAGAGCTCATCGGGGAGATCGGTGATTTCGTCAGCCGGAACCAGGAGCGCAACGGTTCGTCGTTGGCTGATGGCAAACTGGCGGGTCAGCCGAATCTGGGCGGCGAGAACCCGTGTTCCGGCGCGCACCGAGGATTCGGCGCGCATCTTTCGGACCGTGGGGATCGAGATGCCGACCACGACGGCGATGATTCCAACCACAACCATCATCTCCGCCAAGGTGAAACGACGGTTCTGCGCCGTCGCGGTGGTCTGGCTGGGCTTGGTCGCGTTCATGGCACCCCCAGAGTCGGGTTCGTGGAGAACACACAGAGACCTACGGTCACTGTACCAACCTTCCGAGTGGCATGCAACTCCATGCAGTGGCGTTGGCGGCCCGAGCAACCCGTATTTGCCGACGCCGGACGGGAATGGCTGGGTGGTTGCGCGGCTGCCGAGCCGTGGCAGAGCACCGGAAGCGGCGTCTCAGCCCCAGGTATTGGAGACGGCTGGCAGGCGGGGGAAAAGGGCGAGGAAGAGCAGGCGCTGGTCTGGCGTCAGGGCGGCGCTGTCCAGGAGAGTCTCGGCGGGGGTTTCGAGACCCAGAACCCAGCGCAGGAATCTGCCTTGCGGCACGGGCAAGGGTGGCGGTTGGGCAGCGGAGCCGGGCTGGCCGATCCGGATGTGCCCGTCGGCAAAGAGCAAATCGACCGTTTGGTCGCCCACGGCCAGGCCAAGGCGCTGGCAGGGGCGAAGGCCGAGGGATTGGAGGCGGTGAGCGAGTTCAGGGAGGAGGGCATGGCAAAGGGCGTGGAGGGAGAGTACCCGGACCATATTGCCATCGATGGCTTGGCGGCGCTCGCGCAGATCATGGGTGACGCCGCTGGCGGTGAGCGCCTCGCAGAGCGCTGGCTGGTAGGGCAGGCGGGTCCGGATCTCCAGCCGTTCGCGCGCCGCTAGGCGGACAATGTGCTTGACCAGGGAGCCAACTGCCTCCGGGTGCGCCGCGTCCCAGAGGAGTTCCCGCAGATCCAAGGCGTTGTCGTTGCTCGGGGGGGCGATCCAGGCGAAGGCGCGCAGGTCGCCATCGCGCTCGTACACCAGCGACCGCTCGCGCGGCGGCGGCGGGCTGGCCTGGGCCGGGTCGAGCCGTTGGCTCAGATCGAGGGCCAGGGGGTGGTCGGTGCGGAGTTGCAGAACGCGGTGGCCATCGAGTTCCCGCTTGTACGGGCGGATTGCCCGTTGCTCCTGGTCGGTCTGGGCCAGCCAGCGGCCCCAGTTCCTTCCCTTCAGATCTGCCCGCAGGTCAGGCACCGTGATGTCCAGGTACCGTCGGGGAAAGGGCACGTAGCCGAAGCGGGAGTAGAAGTGCATCAGCCCCCCGAGCCGGGAGAAGTGGTACCCTTCGGCGGCGAGGAAGCGGACAAGCCGGGTTAGCAGAGCGGCTCCGAGCCCCTGTCCCTGCCGTTGGGGAGCCACGCAAACGTGTCCCACATCCGCCTTCAGCAGCGTGCTCCGACCAAGGCGCAAGTGGTGTTGGGCGATGTGGGCGGCCGCCACGAGACGCCCATCCTGGCGCAGGGCGACGAACTGATCGGGGGCACCCCGGACCAGCTGCGTGGTGATGCGCGCGCGCTCCGTTCCCGGGCGGACCGAGAATGCCTCCATGACGAGGGGGAGAAGCGCTGCGGTCTCGTCCGGCCTCACGGGCCCAAACTCGACTGCCAGGCTCACGGGAGGATGGCTCCGGGGATGGTGGCCCGTTCGGCGGGATCGGCCTGGCGGAGACGCCGCCCGCGCTCCTCTGCCCTGGCTTTGGTCACGGCCAGATTCCGGCGGGCCGTCTCGAGCCGTCGCCGTCCCTTGGTCAGCCGTGAGCTCAGGGTCTTGAGCTCACGTTCCCAATCCCGTCGCACGGACCGGGCTCGTGAGCCGTTGATCATCTCCACGGCGTCCCTCGGATTGCCGCCGCCCCAGTAGAGTGTTCTCCCCGCGTAGTGGGCAGGGAACGGGTACACGGTCAGGGGGATCTGGGCGACCCGGCCCTTGTATTGGAGAGAGAGCCTAAGGGTTCGCAGGAGCTTCTCTCGCTCGGCCAGGTCGGCAATCTCCTCCTGCAGGTCAGCCACAAGTCTGGTGAGTTGAGTCACCCGGGCTGCGCCATCGGCCTCCAGGGCCTCCCGGGAGGCGAAGTGTTCTGCCCGACCGTCAAGCATCCCCTTGCTCATCTGGACCCGCAGCCAGCGAGAGAACCGATGGTTGGGCCTGCCGAGGACGATCTGTTCCCTCTGTAGTTGGGCCACGGTTTTGTTGCCGTCGAGCAACCCCGTCTTCTCCGCAATGACGAGGTAGGGGCGGAGAGCCTGGGAGCGCCGGTTGGCGAGGTAGGCGCGAAAGTGGCGCTCGACGGCCTGCGCCTTGCTCTGGCTGGCGGCGAGAAGCGCGAGATCCTGCCGTCGTTTCTCCTGGCACTGCCGGATGGACTTCTCCAGCTTCTCGGCCTCTCCCCGCCACCGCTTGGCCTGGGTCTTGGCTCGGCTTGGCGAGACCTTGTCGTTGTAGCTGTACGTCACTCTCACGCGTGGCGTTTCCTGCGTCGGACCGCTGGGATGCCGTCCCCGTTCGCGGCTGCGTTCGGGCTCGACCGGGGTGATTCTCCGAATGGTTCCGGGGACGGCCGCTGGCAGCCTGCCCCGCGTGGCTCTGGGAACGGCTGTCGGCAATCTCCGGGTGACTCCAGGGGGCAATACCCGGGGGGCTTCTGTCGTTGCGGGGCTGGTGGGCTCCTCCGTCCGGCGGTCGGTGTGTTCCCTTGTCCTGGGAGCCACCGGGACCACCTTCCTCACGCGGTACTCAACCGTGCTGTCGAAGCGGATGGCAGCGATGGCCGAATGGTACTGGTAGAGCTGCTCCCGCGCGCTGTCGATGCGGGCGGTGTACCGCTCAATGCGCGATACGAGGTCAGCCTGGGTGCGGGCGAACTCCTCCCGTATGCTTGCCCGGGAGGTGAAGTACTTGGCTCGCGAATCATAGGGCTTGCCGTCCGCGACTATCCGGAGCCAATCCCGGTAGGTGGCGTGGGCCTGGCCTTCCACCACATCGCCGAGCTGCAGGTGCAGTGTCTGCAGGCGTCGGTCCAGGAAAAGCTCTGCCTTCTTGTGTGCGACGAGGTAGAGATCCCGGACCTGTGCGTTCGCGGCCAGGGCCGAAAGCAGGAGGACGGCAGGGAGAAGCCGGGACGGGCGGAGGACGGAGTGGCGTGTGTTCATGGTGGGGAGCCTGGTTGGGCGAACCGACTGCATTCCGGGGCTCTGTAGGGAACCTAGCGTCCGGGATCCTCCCGCGCAACGCGGCAGGGCGGTGGGGCTTGCGTGCGATGGTTGGCGGGATAGGTTCATCTGTTCGGTCACCGAGTCTGTAGCGATGGGGTACACTGTTGATGACGACACAACCTGTGGAAGTATTCTGCCCAGGCCGCGTTTGTTTGTTTGGCGAGCATTCCGATTGGGCGGGTGCGTACCGCCGTTTCAACTCCGGCATTCCCGCTGGCGAAGTGGTCATTGCGGGGACGAACCAGGGGCTTCATGCCCGGGCCCAGGCTTCCGAGCAGGGCTTTCGCATGCGTTCGACGCTGAATGATGGCAGCGTCGAGGAGATCTGTATTGCGATGGACACGGACGAGCTGCTGGCCGTTGCCCAGAGCGCGGGCTTTTTCAGCTACGCGGCCGGCGTGGCCTACTACATGCTGACGTTCTACCACGTCGGGGGGATTGAGATCGACAACTACCTCACCGACCTCCCGGTGAAGAAGGGCCTGAGTTCGTCTGCGGCCCTCTGCGTGCTCGTCGCGCGCGCGTTCGATCGCGTGTACGACCTGAAGATGACCGTTCGGGCGGAGATGGAGGCCGCGTATCAGGGGGAGATTCTCACCCCCTCGCGGTGCGGGCGGATGGATCAAGGCTGTGCCTTCGGGCAGGTGCCCGTGAAGATGACCTTTGACGGTGACCTGCTGCGCACCAAGGAGCTTCGCCTGGGCGGGCACGTCCGGATTCTCGTGGGGGACCTCAAGGGCGAGAAGGACACGATCCGCATCCTGGGAGACCTGAACCGGGCCTATCCCTTTGCCGAGGACGAAATGGGGCGCGCGGTGCAGCGGTATCTGGGCGAGGTGAATCGGGAACTTGTTGAGCGGGCGGCGGACGCGCTGCGCGCGGGCGATGCTGCGGCCCTCGGGGCGCTTATGACCGAGGCTCAGGCCGCGTTCGATGCGCATCTCATCCCCGCCTGTCGCCAGGAACTGACGGCACCCAAGCTCCATGCGGTGCTTGCCGACGACCGGATTCGGCAGTGGAGCCATGGTGGCAAGGGCGTTGGTTCCCAAGGAGATGGGTGTGTGCAGTTCGTGGTCCGGGGCGAGGCGGAACGGCAGGAGTTGGCGGTCTATCTTGAGACGGTCTATGGGATGGACTGCTTCCATCTCGACCTGGTGCCCCCCAAAGCGGTTCGCAAGGCAGTGATCCCCGCCGCTGGCCTGGGCTGCATGATGTACCCGGCAACGAAGGCCGTTCGGCGCGAACTGTTCCCGTTGGTCACTCCCGATGGCGTCTGCAAACCCGTCATCCTGTCGGCGGTGGAGGAGGCCCTGGCCGCCGGCATCGAGGAGATCGCGATTATCGTGCGCCCTGGCGAGGAGGAGCTGTTCGAGACGCTTTTCCGGGCGCCGCCCGCGCCCAACTACGCGGCCCGGGTTCCTGGCGAAGCGCGGGCGTACCTGGAGGGGCTGTGCGAGATCGGGCGGAAAATCACCTTCATCGTCCAGGAGAAGCCGCTGGGATTCGGGCACGCGATCCACTGTGCCCGCGAATGGTCGGAGGGCGAGCCCGTGCTGGTCCTGTTGGGGGACCACCTCTATGTGAGTGCCGGCGAGAGCTCCGCGAGTCGCCAACTCGTGGATGCGTACGCGGAGCACCGTTGCCCTGTCGTGGGGCTCTGTGAAGCCCCCAGTGCCGAGATCGGCCACTACGGCACGTTCGTGGGCAAATGGACCGACGAAGACCGGAAGGTGTTGGCAGTCTCTGACGTGGCAGAGAAGCCGACCGAAGACCACGGGAGGCACCATCTGCGGATGGACAGTCTGCCCGAGGGGCGCTACCTCTGCGCCCATGGCCAGTATGTGATCGATGAGACGGTGTTCGGCTGTCTCGACCAGTTGGTTGTGTCGGGGGTGGAGAACGTGGAACTGACTGCTGCCTTGCAGGCCGCGCGCCATCACGGCGTGCTGCTGGGGCTGTCGGTGGTCGGCGAGCGCTACGACGCCGGGCGTCCGGAGACCTACCTTGCGAGTCTGGTCGCCTACGCGCGCGGCGGGATCAACGGTCAGGGCGCATGAGCCGGCGAATCCTGGTTACGGGTGGAGGCGGCTTCCTGGGGCGGCGCATCGTCGAGATGCTGATGGCCCAGGGGGATCGGGTGCGCGTGTTCTGCCGGGGCAGCTACCCGGACCTCGTGGCGAGCGGGGCCGAAGTGGTGTCCGGGGACCTGCGCGATGGAAAGGCGGTCGCGGGGGCCTGTGCCGGGATGGATGCGGTGTGTCATGTCGCCGCCATCGCTGGCATCTGGGGCCGCCGGGAAGACTTCCATCACATCAACGTGCGGGGTACGGCGAACGTGCTCGGCGGGTGTCTGGCGCAGAAGGTCTTCGCGCTGCTCTACACCAGCTCCCCCAGCGTGGCTATCGGTGACCAGGACATCATGGGTGGGGACGAGTCGCTGCCGTACCCGCGGAAGTACCTGGCGGACTACCCCGCTACGAAAGCCTCGGCCGAACGCATGGTGCTTGATGCCGATGGCTGGGAGATGGTCTCCAACACGCTCGAACCATTGCCCGAAGCAGGCGGCGTGCGTCGGCTGAGGACCTGTTCCCTCCGTCCTCATCTCATCTACGGACCGCGCGACCCGCATCTGATTCCGCGCCTGCTCGATGCGGCCCGTGCCGGCCGCTTGCGGCGCGTGGGGGGGGGGCACAATCTGGTGGATATCACCCATGTCGACAATGCCGCCCAGGCCCATGTGCAGGCGCTGGACGAACTCCTGGGCAGTGCCCGCTGCGGCGGCAAGGCCTACTTCATCGGCGACGCGGAGCCGGTAAATCTGTGGGATTGGATTGGGCGCCTGCTGGACGAGCTTGGCTTGCCGCCGACGCGGCGCGCCGTGCCCTTCCGGATCGCCTACGCGATGGGAGCTTCCCTTGAGCTGCTGCACCGCCTCTTTCCCCGGCTCGGCGAGCCCCGCATGACCCGGTTCCTCGCCGTGCAGTTTGCCCGTTCGCACTACTTCGACCACTCCCAGGCCAAGGAGGATTTTGGCTACGATCCGAGGCTGACTGGGCCGGACGCGTGGGCCTCTCTCGTAAAATGGTGCAAGGAAGATGGCAAATAGTGATTTGCCTGGTTCTGTGCTTTCCTCTCGTTTTTCCTTTGGGAAGTGCCAGTTTCATGGTATTTTCGAAGGAGTGAGAAAAGCAAATGCGATGTGCTATTGATGCCCACGCGCTATCTTGGCCCTGGCAAGCTCCCCTCCCTCCTCCTTCCCTATCTTCCCCCAAGCTTGCCAGGGCTTTCGCTTGTCTGGCTCTCTGCCGTGTCCTCCCGCCTTCTGCCCGGCGCTACCGAAGGGCAAGCGGTTGACCGTGGCCCGGAGCCGGTTACCTTGGGGAGACGCATCCCCGGCGCGTGTTCCATCTCAACCGAGGAGTACGGATCCCATGCAGATGCTACGTCCATCCCTCGCGGCCATTGCGGCTCTGACTGCCCTCGCAAGCGTCGCTGGCGAACCGGTGACCGTCGGCAAGCAGGAGATTCTCTACCTCGACCAGCTTGCCCAACCTGCCCGTTGGGGGCCGTCGGAGGCCACGGTCACTGTGGCCAAGACCCAAACCCCCGGCAAACGTCCGGCCCTCCTCCTGCACATCGCCGTGGACCACCACGGAGGGGAAGCCAAGTACCCCATCGGTTGGCCACGCATGTATTGCCCCTTGCGGCGCCCGGCTGAGACGGAATGGGCGAACTGGGACCGGCTGGAGTTCGACATCCATGCCGGCATGTCCGAGGGGAAGTTGCCCAAGGCCCCCCTGGGCTTCCAGATGCTCTGCCCCGAGCGGCACCAGAACAACATCCATAACCTGGACGAGATGAAACTCGGGGAGTGGGTCACCGTTTCCATTCCCACCAGCAAGCTCAAGCATCTCGCCGAACTCGCCAAGCTGGGCTTCAACATCTCCGAATCCAGCTACAAGGACAAGGTGGTGCTCGACTTCACCATCGGCGGCTTCCGCCTCGTCCGGTCCGCCGAATGCGCCTTGGAGTCGCTTGCCATCGCCGCCCCGGTCGTCTACCACGACGGGAAGGTCCTGAAGGTCGAGCTGAGCGTCTCCGGGCCACCCGCCAACGTCAGCCGCGGCCTGCCCTTCGAGATCCGGCAAGCCGGCAAGGTGCTGCGCCGCGAGACGCTCCCCGCCCAACGCGGCAAACGGGTGGTGGAGATGGAGATCAAGGAGCTCAAGCTTGCTCCCGGCGACTACGAACTCGTCGCCTTCCCCGGCGATGCCGAGCGTACCCGCAAGGCTGCCTTCAAGGTGGTCGCCGGACCGTGGGGGGGCAAGTGATGAAACGCATTCCCTGCCTCCTGATCCTGCTAGTCTGCGCTCTGTCGCTACGCGCCGACATCGCCACTTACCATGTCGTCCGCGCCGCCGCTTCGCCCAAGCTCGACGGCGTCCTGGATGACGCCTGCTGGAAGACGGCTTGCGTGGTGGACGGTTTCGCGCTCCTCGGCGGGGGCGATCTGCCGGCGGATCAGCCGAGCAGCCGCGCTCTGCTCACCTTCGACGACGACGCGATCTACCTTGCCTTTGACTTTGCCGAACCCCTTGCTGACCGGATCAAGGCTGCCGCCACCGAGCCGGACGGCAAGACCTGGATGGACGACGGGGTCGAGGTCTTCTTCAACCCCTCCGGGGACCGCGAGTGCTACGTGCAGCTGGCTATCAATACCCTCGGCGTGATCCTGGACGGGATCAAGGAAGGTCCGGACGGGAAGATGGATTTCTCCTGGAACGTCGGGGCCAAGGCAGTTGCCAAGGTTGGCAAGGACGCCTATCAGATGGAGGTGCGCGTGCCTTTTGCGCGCTTGCCTCTGGACGGTCCCACGAAGGACTGGACATTCCATCTTGCCCGCAACCGCCGGGTTGCCAGTCAGCACCTCACGTCCCTGAAGAGTGTGGTCAGCGGCTTCCACGAGGTGGCCAAGTTCGACATCTTGAAGGGCGTGCGCCCCGTGGGCTACGACGTTAGCGTTCGAGACATGGAGCTTGGGCAGTTCCTGCGCGGCACGAACCGCGCCAAGGCCCAGTTCCGGAACTGGGGAAAGCCCCTCAGGAAGGTCGAAATCCGCTATGGAGTGGCTGGCCGGGAGCAACAGGAGACAGTGGCGCTCAAACCGGGCGCGATCATCGACTGGACGGGGCTCTGGCCGTTGAACGAGAGGGATGCCGACAAGGAGTTCTCCTTCACTGTCACCGTAGACGGGCGGATCGTACAACGTCGCACCCATGCGGTCGAGTCTGTGCCTCCCGTCTTCTCCGGGCTGGAACGCACTGCTTTCTACCTGCGCGACCATGACCCCTTGCGCCTCTCGCTGCCCCTCAATCTGGCAGGGGGAGACGGTCGCGATGGCGTGCTCCACTGGACTGCTCTCAACGCCAAGGGCGAAGCTGCGGGCAGCGGCCAGACGCTGGTGCGCACCGAGCCTGCCGTGATTCGCCTCTACTGGAACCGGTGGTTGCCGGGGACCTACGTGCTCAAGTGCAGGCTCCAGCTGCCGGACGAAGCGCCGATTACCTTCGAGAGCAACCTGCGCCTGGTGCGCAATCCCTGGGGAGAATAGCCATGAAACACCACATCTTCCTCACCCTCTCTCTGCTGGTGCTGACTACCCAAGCCGAACCCCTGCGCTTGGACTTCGGGACCGCCAAGTCTCCCGTCCGCGAGGGCTTCCTCGCCGCCTCGCCGGCCCTCGCCTGGTCCAAGGCTGCCAAACTCACCACCAAGGCGAGTCCCATCAACCGGGAATGGAAGTTCAGCGAAAGCAGTGGCCGGAACTACCCCCCGACCAGCTACAGCAACGAACTCACGTGCGACCACGTGCAGTCGAGCGATGACGCCGAGCTGACCATCCAGGCTCCCGATGGCGACTACCGCGTCTGGCTCCTCGCCGGTGCCGCTGGTGGCAATGCCTCCCAGGTCTGGGATATCGCCGTGGACAGCGGCAGCGACGCGGCCAAAGCCACCTTTGCCGGTGGCTACGAGACCCGCAAGCTCGCCCTCCGCGCCACAGCGAAGCAGGGACGCATGGTCCTCCGCTTCAGCACCCGCAGCCGCTGGTTGGTCAATGCCCTGGTCCTCGTTCCTGAAGCCGAATGGCAACAGGCGGAAGAGGCGCTGATCAAGCCCCTGGAGACCGAGACCTTCGTTCTGCCTCCCGATGTGCTCGCGGAGTGGAAGGAGCTGCCCAGCAAGGCGACCGGCGAACTGCCCACCTTCACGGATGAAGAGACCAAACGAGGACTCGTCATCCATCGCCGGTCCTACCTGGACGTCATCTGGCCGGACACGCCGCCCCGGCGGCGAGACATCGACCAGCCCGTCCGGGCCTATGCCGCCCGCGACGAGTACGAGCCCATGTCCTTCACGGTCTTCCCACTCCGCGATTTTGCCAGCATGGACGTGCGGATCGCCCCCTTCGTGTCCGCAACCGGGCAGACCTTGCGCCAGGAAGATCTCGACCTGCGCTTCGTGCGTTACCTGAACGTCCGTCCCAACTACCTGACCTATCGCCGCTACTACCGCGCCCCCGACGTGCTCATGCCCTGGCAACCGCAGGCGCTGACCAGGGGGGAGAACCTGCGCCTCTGGCTCACCGTCTACAGTGGCCCCGCCGCCAAGGACGGCATCTACCGCAGTACCGCGGAGATCGTGGCCGACGGCAAGACCGTGAGTAGTGTCCCCCTCGTCTTTCGCGTGCTGCCGATCCGTCTTCAGAAGGATCAGAGCCTCGTCTACGGCCAGTACTACCACCATCCGTACCGCCAGATCGACAACGCACCGGACTCTTTCTCCCGCCGGTGGTGGCGGCGCAAGGCCGAACTCGAGCACGTGGACATGGCCAAGCACGGCAACAACACCGTTGTCCTCGGCCTGGGCGGCCGTTCTGCCGGCGACGGCTGGACCTTCCGTTTCGATCAACTGGGACGGTCCATCGACCTCTATCGCAGCGTCGGCTTCGACAAGCCCATCATCTGCCACTTCCCGGCCAGCAGCATCTACTGGAAGTACATGAAGAAGGGCATGGGATCCCACCTCCGCTTGGTGGAGATGCCCCCGCCCGAGTTCTTCACCGAACTCACTGAGATGGTCCGCCAGATCGAGACGGAAGCCCGCCGTCGCCAGTGGCCCGAACTGCTCTACTACCCCGTGGACGAACCTTCCCGCAGTGAGGTCTCCGTGCAGTTCATGACTGAAGTGATGAAGGCCATCAAGCGCGTGGCCAATGTGCGCACCTACGTCACGGCCGATCCGGCGCACGAGGAGTTCGCGCCCATGAGGCCCTACGTGGACGTTTGGTGCTGCCAGCCCTTTGGCATTCCCCGCGACGAACTCGTCGCCGACATGAAGAAACGGGGCGTGGAGTACTGGTGCTACCCGAACCACATCGCGGGTGAAAACGACCACACGACCGTCTCCGGGGCCCGCATGAGCTACGGCTTCGGTTTCTGGCGCAGTGGTTTCCGCGCGCTCACGCCCTGGATCTACCAGGCGATCATTGGGGA
>JABGQJ010000202.1:8847-11266 GCA_018648945.1 Victivallales bacterium | reverse complement strand
CGCGCGCAAGCCGGTCGAGCTGGCGCAGTTCGCCCTGGATGTCCCCCTCGTCCCGGCGGCGGCGAAATACCTCATGGGAATGAACAAGCCCGGCGGCTTCCGGCCGGAGACCCACGAGTGGCGTTGGGACCAGGCCAAACACCAGGACAGCGTCTGGGTTGGCGATGTGAACGCTGGTCTGCGCCTCCAACTCAAGGGCGAGAACTACGAGCGTCCCTTCGTCAATATCCACTACCGCCACAAGCCTGTGGCCCTGCCTCCCGCCTGGTACAACCAAGGCAAGGGCGGCTGCCGGATTGCCAGGCAGGGGGATGCCGTGGTCGTTCACGCCTTCTCCGGGCCACGCACGGTGCAACCAGGCGAGACGCTGCACTTCGACTTCGAGCTGCTGCTCACTCCCTTCAAACTGCTAGACACCGAGGGACAGTGGACCAACCGCTACTACCACGTGGGATCGGGGTGGCCGCACACGGGCGATGCCGCTCTCTCTGGCCCTATCCAGGGGCGGACCAACGTGGTGAATATCCACCAGGGAAACGACCTGAATCCCTTCATCAACTACCCCTTCCTGACCGAGCGGGGCCTTGGCCAGCTAGTCTCCCGCGCCCACGACAAATCCCTGCGCGTGAAGCTCTACTACACCGTGCGGGAGCTGACCAATCATGTGGTGGAGCTCCATGCCCTGCGCAGTCTCGGCAACGAGATCCTGGCGCCCGGCCCCGGCGACGGGCACCAGTGGCTGGAGGAGCACCTGGGCGGCAACTACATCCAAGCCTGGTACCAGTCGCGCACCTACGATGCCTCCATCATCACTGCCGGCATGAGCCGCTGGCACAACTACTACCTGGAGGGGTTGCAGCGGCTTTGCGAGACGGTTGGCATCGACGGGCTGTATATCGACGACGTGGCCTACGACCGCACGATCATGAAGCGCGTCCGGCGCATCCTCGAGGCCAGTCCCCGGGGCGGCCAGATCGATCTGCACTCCTGGAACCACTTCAACGGTCGCGCGGGCTACGCCTCCTGCGCCAATCTGTACATGGAGAACCTGCCCTACATCGACCGCATCTGGTTCGGCGAGGGCTTCCACTACGACGACGTGCCGTTGGACTACTGGCTGGTCGAGATCTCCGGCCTGCCCTTCGGGGTCATGGGGGAGATGCTGCAGCACGGCGGCAATCTCTGGCTGGGGCAGCTCTTTGGCATGACCAACCGCCTGGGTTGGGGGGGCGATCCCCGCCCCATCTGGGAATTCCGGGACCAGTTCGGCTTTGCGGGTTGCCAGTTCACCGGGTTCTGGGACCCGGCATCCCCGGTGCGGAGTGATGCCGCGCAGGTCCCCGCCACGGTCTACCGCATGCCCAAGCATACGGTGATCGCCCTCGGCAACTTCTCCCGAGAGGCGCGGAAGGCGACTCTCACTATCGACTGGCAGGCTCTGGGGTTTGATCCCACGCGCGCCAAGCTCTACGCGCCACCCATCCGCGGCTTCCAGCCCGAGATGGTCTTCGCACCCGACACCGCCATCCCGGTCAGTCCGAAACGCGGCTGGCTCCTGGTGCTCGACGAGACGCCGCGCACCGTCCGCAAGATCGATCCCGAAGAACTCCTGATCGGCCGTAGGACGCTCCTGGAGGAGCGCTTCGAGGGCGAGAAGCCTGGGGAGTGGAAGACACATCCTGCCGACGGCAAAGCCAAGCGGGCCGAGGGCGAACTGCGCCTCCAATCCCCAGCCCATCATGCGCTCTTTGTCGAACGCGGGGATCTGCCCAAGACAGCGGCGATGTTCGTTTGTGAAATCGCGTCCGGCAACGATCAGGGCATGACCTGGGGGCCCGGCATGGTCCTCCAATGGCCCGGCCAACCCTCGCTCAAGATGAACGCCCGCTCGGATGGTCGGTACCAAGTGGATGTGAATGGCCGCGAGCATCTGCTGGGCTACTGCCAACCCAACGATGTCCACACGCTTGCCGTCGAGCTCTTGGCCAAGGAGGTCGTGGTTTGGGCGAGCAGCGAGGGCACCTACGGACACCGCCAGGAGCTGCTCCGCCTGCCCCGCAAGGGCTTCCCCGGCGTTCCCACCACCGTTCGCCTCGGCAAGACCGCCCGTGGTGGACACCCGCAGAACCACGGCACCCCCGGCCCCGTCGGCCAATGTGCCATCCACACGTTCCGCGTCCTCGCCGCTGGCGGGCAGTAGGCCCGTGCGGGCGACCCTCGGGTAGACCCTGGCCCCACTGCGGCGATCAATCCCCCAGTCGCACCGGCTTGCCGGACAGCCGCAACTCCACCTTCAGGGCTTGCCCGGCCTGCCGGTCTGCCCAATCGAAGCGAAGGGCATTGGCACCGGCTTTGGCCTGGACCGGGACAGCTGGCGGTGTCGGTCGCGCCAGCACGCCCCAATTGGCATCGCAGACCA
>JABGQJ010000202.1:0-8748 GCA_018648945.1 Victivallales bacterium | reverse complement strand
CGCTCAGCGTGCGGATTGTCGAACGGCATGGTCAGCTTCGCGGCGTGCAGCTTGGCGCGGACGACATGCACGGGATAGAGATCCCACACCGCTTCGCCGGCGGCTTCGAGGTGGAACTCCCGGTTGATGTCCTGCAGCATCGGCTTGAGCCGCTCGGGGAAGACTCCGGCCATGCGGGCCTTCTCCCATTCACGGATTGCGGAGAGAATGGCCCGCAGGTTGCTCTGCGGGCCCTGGTCGTTGATGTCGTTGCCGGCCAGGATCTGGTCACCGGCAAACCTGACGCTGGTTGCCAGGGAGAAGCCTGCATCGAACCCGGCCGCGCGGGCGAGCAACCACTCCGCATCCTCGATGCTCGTGTTGCCCCGCAACGCAAACCACCCCAGCATGCGCGGCATCAGGTTGCGGCTGTAGTAGTACTGGTTCTTCAGCCGGTAGAGGGTCTGGCTCTCGCGGAAGCCGGCGTACCAGGGCTCCCCCCAGTTCATCCGCGTGTAGGTATGCCAGGTGAAATGGCCCGGGTTGCTGGCATCGTTGATGATGCGTCCGCGCAGGGTGGGATCCAGCGCCTCATACCATGCCTGCGTGAAAAGCGTACGGCCATATTGCCCCATGCCGGTCGACCAGTTCCCCTCCAGGCCGTCAAAGGAGAGTTGCATGGCACCGGTGTGGTTGCAGAACTCGGCGATGCGCCTGGCCTCCTCGGCTGCCAGTTCGGCATTGGTCAGAAAGACCTTGTAGGCATGGTCCATCAGTTTGCCGACTTCACTGCCCTCGACGTGGGGCGCCGCCTTGGTGCCAAACGCGCCGCGCTGACACGCCAACAGCCGCCACGGTGCCTCCTTGCTGACGCGTTGGTAGCGAATCAGCTCGTCGCCGATCACCACCGTGTTCAGCGTCGTCTTCTTGCGAAAGAAATCCGGGGCCTCGACGACAAGGGTCTTGACGGTCGCGTCGATCCCCTTGCTCAGGGTCGTCGTGCCGATGCGGGCAAGACGGGGGTCCGGTTTCGGCGTCACGTAGGGATCGTTGGTGGTGGTGAAGTTGGAGAGGGTGTGGAAGCCGATCTTGATGCCGGCCTTGGCGGCCTCGTCCACGCAGGCTTTGAACCCGTCCCACCCGTGCGGGAATTGCCGGTGCTTCAGCCTGAAGTGGCCCCACGTCTCGAACGGGGCGCTGTGGTAGAGGTAGCTCAGGCCCGCCGCTCGGGTCACGGCGATCGCTTGCGTGATGTCCTGCTCGCCGAAGTCGGTGATGATGTAGGCGGCGGTCGCCGCCTTGCTGGTCTTGGCCCATTCGCCGTCGATCATCGGATGCGGCAGTCCTTCTGCCAGCTCGATGGCCGCCATCGTCGCCATCAGTGCCGCCGTCGGACAGCCGAACAACGCGATCTTGCTGCCGACCACGCCCCCATCGTCATAGGCTGGCGCCACATACTTGGCGTGGCCCCAGTTCCTGATCACTCGCGGGCGTCGCCGGTCTCGGCAGTAGGCTTGGATGTTGCTGCCGTGCGGTGCCGCCACCGCAGTGTTCCCGCGGTAGAGCTGCTTGTCCTTGAAATCGAGGGAGATGTCGGAGTAGTCCTTGTTGTCGAAGATGTTGTACGACGGCATGACGTCGTCGTCGCGCTCGGGAATCCCCCCCAGCGTCTTCGCGTTCAAGGCCTGGATGCCGATGGCGAAGGCCCCGTTCCGAACCACGCCAACGGTCTCGCCGATGGTGCCGCCGATGGTCGTCGGATAGGGTCCCCACGACACCAATTCCACCCCATCCGCCGGTGTGATCGAAGTCAGTTCGAGTACCAGATGTGTCGGCTTTGCCTCGACTCCCACATGGGCCGTCACGTGGACCGCGTCATACTCCAGCGTGAAGCCCTTCCCGCGCTTTCCCCAAGTCATCCGCGTCGGCGCATAGTCCTTCCCCGCCACCCGCACCGTCAACACGGGAGCCGGAGAGCCCTTGGGCAAGTGATCGGTCCCCGAAGCACGATCCACGAAACCGGCAAACTGCCCATCACGGAGCTTGACCTCAAAGAACTCGCTCTGCATCACTTCCTCTCCTTGGCAGGCAATTGCCGCGAGCCATGCCGCCGCGAGCCGTTGCATCAGTCCATTCACTACCGTATCACCAGCTGGTTTGAGACAGGGTGGCCAGAAGGCATGAAGGTAGAGTTCTGCGGCGCGTTTTCAACGTGTCCGCGAGGAAGGCTCCCAGCCACTGGCCCGAGCGCCGTGGCCCCGGCCTCTTCCTGGCGCGGACGGAAAAACCCCCGGTGCCGCATGCGGCACCGGGGGTTCTGGGATTGCGTTCAGTCAGACTACTTGGCGTATTCGGTGAAACGGGTCTCGCGGATAACGGAGACCTTGATCTGGCCGGGGTAGCGCATTTCCTTCTCGATCCGGTCGGCCATCTCGTGGGCCAGGGTCGTCGCCTGGTCCTCGTCGATTTCGCCCGGCTTGACGATCACGCGCAACTCGCGCCCGGCCTGGATGGCGTAGCACTGTTCGACGCCGCGGAACGAGCCGCCAATGGCCTCGAGATCCTCCAGGCGCCTGAGATACAGCTCGGTTGTCTCGGAGCGGGCACCGGGACGACCGGCGCTGAGCTTGTCGCAGATCTCGACCAGCACCGCCATGAGAGATCCCTTCGCCACGTCCTCATGATGGGCAGCCACTGCGTTGACCACTTCCCCATCCTCGCCCGCCCGCTTCAGCAGGTCGGCGCCGATGGCCGCGTGCGGGCCCTCGATCTCGTGATCGACGGCCTTGCCGATGTCATGCAGCAGTCCGGCCCGTTTGGCCTTCCGTTCGTCCAGCCCGATCTGGGCGGCGATGATCCCCATCAGGCTCGCGACTTCCATGGAGTGCATCAGCACGTTCTGGGAGAAGCTGTAGCGGTACTTCAGGCGACCAATGAGCTTGATCACGTTGCCCCGCAGGCGGGTGACCCCGACCTTGTCGATGGCAGCCTGGCCGGCCTTCTGGATTTCGCTGTCGAGTTCCTTGGTCATCTTGCCGACCATTTCCTCGATCCGGCTCGGATGGATGCGCCCGTCCGAAATCAGGCTTTCCATGACCCGGCGAGCGATCTCGCGGCGAACGGGGTCGAAGCAACTGATGACCACCGCCTCGGGGGTGTCGTCGATCAGGATGCTGACGCCAGTGGCGGCCTCGATGGCCCGGATATTCCGGCCCTCGCGGCCAATGATGCGCCCTTTCATCTCGTCACTCGGCAGGGGAATGGTGGAGGTGGTGCGCTCGTAGGTACAGTCGCCAGCATAGCGTTGCATGGCGGTCACCATGATTTCCTGGCCTTCCTCCATGACCTTCTGGCGGCTCTCCTCTTGGTACCGGCGGATGAGCGCGGCCCGGTCGGCTTCGAGGGTTTCCTCGAGGCAGCTCAGCAGCTGGTCGCGGGCCTCGTCGCGGGTGAGGCTCGCCACGCGTTCCAACTCCGTGACCTGCTTGCCGACCAGTTCGTCCAGCTCGGTGTTGCGGCTCGCGAGCCTGTCCTGGGAAGCGCGCAGCGAATCCTCGCGCTTCTCCAATTCCCGCGAGCGATCCTCCAGCATGTCGGACTTGCGATCCAGGTTGCTTTCGCGATTGGCGATGCGCCCCTCCAGTTTCTGGACTTCGCGACGGGTGTCCTTGGTGGACTTCTCGAAGTCGTCGCGCATCTTCAGCAGCTCTTCCTTGGCGGATGCCTTGGCTTCGCTGACGATGGCGCGGGCCTGGGTCTGGGCAGCCTTCAGCTCGCCCTCTGCGCTGGCCACCTCTTTGCGGTTCCGAAGGGCGGAGAGTAGATAGCCGACCAACGCTCCAGCGAGGAGCGTGACGACCGGAATCACGACTTCCGTGATACCTGCGGGGATGGGGAACACTTGGATGATATCTGCGGGCATGGGTTCTCCTTTCTCGTCTGCGGTGCCGAATGCACCAGCGGGGATTGCAGCGTTCGTTTCTCCGACACCACCACAGTCATGGTGACATCGTGCGCTTGGGCAGGGACCCGGGGCAGAATCTGCCAGTCCTGGGCCACGCCGATGCGGGGGCCGAGCACGCCCGCCAACAGGCGGTCGTAGTAGCCCCCGCCATGGCCCAGGCGGTTTCCCTGCGGATCAAAGGCCAGTCCGGGCACAAGCCAGACCGTATCTGCCGCCCGAAGATGCGCAGGATCTTCAGGCGGGAGTTCGGGACGGGGTTCGCGGATACCGTAGTGTCCGCATACCAAATCAGCGTCAGGATCAGCGATCGCCACCATCCGGTAGCATCGCGCGGCCGCGTCGTAGCGCGGCAGTACCACCTTTCCTCCTTGGCGTAGTTTGTCTTCCACTACCTCGTTGATGTCCACTTCCTCTGCCGTCGCTGCGTATGCCGCCAATACGGGGGCTTGGCACACAGCGGGCAATAACAGAATCCGGCGGCTCACACACTGGCCGATGGCGTCCAGCGTCTGCTGGGCCAGCGCGGCCAACTGGTGCCGAATGCGCTTCCGGAGGGCACGCTTCTCCGTCGCCTGGGGGATGGGTGCGCTCATGCGACCGCCTCCGACGGCGGAGTACACTGCCAAGGGTCGCGATGGCCAGGCACGGGCCGCACCCGGCGGGCGCGGCAGGGCCGTCGTCGCCTGGGTCGGAGCCAACATGTCAGCCAAACACCCCACAAAACAGTACCTTCCTTACTACGGGTTCGGAAACCACGATTGCTACCCGTGAAGAGAGGGATGTCGCAGAGGATGGTGGGAACGCACCGCCGCCGAGGAAACCAGATTGTCCACACTCGATTGACTGGGTCGTCAACCAGAAGGTCATCGGCGTCGGAAGCGCCGGCTAAGGTACAGTCTGGACTGTGGTTCCCATGCAGACTCCCCTCTGGGAAGCCGGAACATGGCGTGATCCAAGCAGTCTTTGGGTACGTTCACCGAGAACGCTTCCGAATTCGTACAATCACTCGCCGTGGAGAATGCTCCGTAAGCAACTCCGCGACGTGATCGTCCAGCAACGCGGGGCACCCACCAAACCAGGGCAACGCCCTTGCTTCTAGGCACCAATCAATATGTGAAAGCCCTCCAACAACGGAGTTGGAACACTGTTGCTAAAGTAGGACTCCCTGTCGGTCTGTCAACGCGGACGCGCGACAAAATGATTCAGAGTGCTCCTCGGAACCTCGGTGGTGGCATTGGACTCTACTCCGAAGTATACTAACGGCTTATTTCTCCAGGTAGCGTCCTTCTCGAGCGACGGCTACGAATCTTAGACCCTTGCGAGGCGATGCGGTGAAGCAACTGCGAGCAATCGTGATCCAGACGATGCGTTCGGCTGTCCGTTCGCGCGTATTCCATGTACTCTTCCTCTTTATCCTGCTGGCGGTCGCTCTGCTCCCGCTGGTGGTCTCGGGGGATGGCACGGCCAGGGCACAGGCTCAGATCACCCTTACCTATTCGCTCGGGGTCGTGGTCGCCCTGATCTCCACCACCACCCTCTGGCTGGGCTGCTCGCAACTGCCGCGCGAGGTGGAGGACTACACGATCCACATGGTGACCACCAAGCCCTGCCCGCGCTGGATCATCTGGGTGGGGAAGTGGCTCGGCGTGTTCATCATGAACGCGGCGATTCTCGTCGTCTCCTTCCTGATCATCCTCTCCCTGGTCCACTTTGGGCTGTCCCGCAAGCGGTTTGACGAGCAACAGATGGTCCGTCTCAGAGAGGAAGTTCTGGTGGGTCGTCGCGGCTTCGAGCCGGACCGGCCGAACTACATGCAGGATGCCCGGGAGGAATACGCACGGAAGAAGGACGCAGGGGAACTTGAGGAAGGTCACGACCCCGACACCACGCTCGGGAGCATTCTCCAGCACATGAAGACCAGGACCACCGGGCTCGAGGCCGGGCATACCAAGACGTGGCGCTTCCAGAACGTCAACGTGCCAAAAGGCACGGAGAACCTATACCTGCGCTACCGACACTACCTTGATTCCACGTCCCAGAGCGCCCAGAAGGTCACGCTGGGTTTCTGGGAAATCCACAATCCCAACGCCAAGGGGAACCAGGCGGCCACGAGGATTGAACAGAGGGTTCTGACCGGCAACTACCACGAGGTGAAGATTCCTGCCAGTCACATCTCCGAGGACGGGGTCTTGGAGGTGGGCTACTTCAATCCCCTCCCCAAGGCAGCAAAGGAGGGCAAGACCGGCGAGGATCGCGGCCACTCCGTCATTTTCCAGTGGGCCGATGGCCCGCTCGTCCTGGCCCGGGTCTCCGGATTCACCACCAACTACGCCCGCGCCATGGTGTTGGCGCTTCTCCAGGTCGCCTTCCTCTCGGCTTTGGGCTGTGCGGTTGGCGCGGCCTTCTCCACGCCGGTTGCAGCCTTCGTGGCGATCGCCTATCTGGTCATCGGGCTGAGCGTACAGGCCGCCGTGAGCGCACCGTTGCAGGACGACTTCGGTCGCTACACCTACAAAGGCGTGGCCGACCGCGCCGCCCATTACCTAGCCCGAACCGTGGGCAAAGTCGTGGTGTCCGTGGATGATTTCGACGCCACCAGCGACCTGGCGCGCGGGCGGCTCGTGGAATACTCGCGTGTGGCCTGGACCACGCTGAACCTGATCGTGATTCGCGGCGGACTGATCGCGCTCTTCGGAGTCTGGGTCCTGACCCGCCGAGAACTGGGAACGGTGATTCGTAGATGAAACTCTCCAAGCCATTGGTCTCCCTGCTCGTCCTCGTGCTGGCCTTCACCGTTCTGGTCGCTGGCCTCTCGGCCGTGCAGAGCCGCATGAACGCCATCCGCATCCAGCAGGAGCTGACGGATACCGAACCGCTCGAGAATGCGCCGCCGCTGGTCGCCTTCACCACGGTGGCCCTGGGCGGGTTCCGGGGCCTGGTGGCCGACTTCCTGTGGTTGCGTTCCCAACGCATGCAGGATAAGGGCAACTACTTCGAAACCGTGCAGCTGGCCTCCTGGATCACCAAGCTCCAGCCCCGCTTCACGGCCGCCTCGTGCTTTCTCGCCTGGAATATGGCCTACAACGTTTCGGTCACCTTCAACCGGCCCGAAGACCGTTGGCGCTGGGTGCAGCGCGGGATCGAACTGATTCGGGACGAGGCGCTGAACTACAACCCCAGCGACCCCGAGCTGTTCCATCAGCTCGGCTGGATCTACCAGCACAAGGTCGGCAAGGACCTGGACGACGCGAACCGCTACTACAAGACCCAGATGGCCTGGGAGATGAAGCGCGTCTTCGGCCCGGTGGTGCAGGGACGAGCCCATGATGGCTCTCTTCCCAGCAGCACGGAGCGGTGGCACCGCATTGCCAGCGGGGCGCTGACCCCCGCCAAGCTCGCGGCCCAGATCGGCGAGGAGAAGTACGCGGAATTCGCCAAGATCCTGGCCCGGCAAGGGGAGGAAGGGAAGGGCTGGACCTTCGATGATTTCGAGCGCGAGTTCCGGGAGAGTCCAGACGGCATGATTCCGGACATCGTGCGCCAGGAGATCGTTGATCTCGGCATCGCGATCCCCGTGGACCTGGCGTTGCGCCACCGCTGGCTGCGCAACCACTACCGGCTCAAGCCCGAGCTTGTCGCCCACATCAACCGCACCTTTGGCGATCTGGACTGGCGCTTGCCCGAAGCCCATGCCATCTACTGGGCCGTGCGAGGCGGCGAGGAATGGCGCAAGAGCGAAGACGAGTTCAAGGCCCTGCAATGCGATCGCATGATCTTCCAGTCGCTCGCCGACGCGTTCAAGGGCGGCAGCTTGGTCGTGATGCAAGTCGAGGATACCGAAGTCCTTGAGATGCGGCCGAATCTGAATGTGGCGGACTTCTGCCGCAAGGCCTATGAGGACTCCCTGGAAAGGCACGGTGAGAACACCATTCGGGCCGCCTACGGGAACTTCCTGGTGGATGCGGTGGTGTACTTCTACAAGAGCGGCTTCCGGGCCAAGGCCAAGGAGTACTTCGACATTGGCACGAAGAGGTATGAATCGCGCATCACGGGCGACCTCGACTCCTTCGCCGTCAAGGAGCTCGAGGAAGACATCAAGATCATGAGCTACAACCAGGGGCAGAGCACGGTTCAGGGATATCTGATCTACTCCTGCTTTGCCCTGGCCAACCGGAACTACGACGAGTGCGCGGCCTACGAACGGACCGCCAGGAGTGTCTACGACAAGTACCACCAGGACATCGGCGACACCAAGATCAGGCGCGGGCTTCCCCCGTACGACCAGATGAAGGCGAACGTCATCACCTATTGTCTCGAGACCTTCCCCCCCGAGCTTGCTGCGGTCCTCGATGCGGAACTGAAGGCAGAGGCGGAGAGGCTGAAGCCGAAGAAGCCTGACACGCCGTAGTTCGGGTGGCCGAGAGGTCTCTGGTTGGCACCACAGCTGGAGGAAGGAGCTGGATCGTGATGTGCCCTGTTCCCGCCGCATGCATGGCCAAGCTGGTGGCGCTGGCGGTGCTGGCCTCGCCCTTCGCACTCGCTGAGGATGCCTTGCGGCAGCGCTGGGATCAGCTGAAGCGGGACATATCCCTACTGCGCGAGCAGGTGGTTACCGGGAAGCCTGGCAAGGCAGAAGCCCTCCTCCGACTTGCCCGGCTGTACCGCAAGCCCTTCAAGCGGGGTGAGGGCCGGGCGTCCCGCTACTGCAAGCTCCAGTTGGCGGGGGAGATGAAGCGCGTCTTCGGCCCGATCCTGCAGCGGGAACTGGCCCCCAATACCCCTCCTCCCACCAGCACGGAGCAGTG
>JABGQJ010000201.1 GCA_018648945.1 Victivallales bacterium | reverse complement strand
CCGGCGCATGCTCACATTCATGTGCGGAATCTGAGAAACGGGGACAGCGTAGATCTGGTGGGAAGCGCGGGGACCGGGAGGAGGGAAGGGACGAAAGCGACCAAAGGGACACCGACGCCATTGGCAGGCCCCCTTTTGGTCCTTTCCGTCGCTTCCCCTCAACACACGGGCCAGAGCCCAGGGCCCGCCTTGGGACGGCGGGGAGGGCGATCACCTGTGGAACCCTCATGCCCCCACCGTCTCCGCTAGGTTGACCGGCCTTCGGGGCAGGTGTAAAGTGCGTGGGTTGCGTGCCCCGAGTGTACCGGGGTGGGCAGTCCCGTGCAACGTAACGGCTGTCCCCTCCGAGCAGATATCACCTTGGTGTGGTCCTGCTTGAGTCGGGCGCGAGGAAAGAGGCGGTGCAGGAGTTGAGGGCCGCACTGTCCAGTGGTACCTTCTTCCGCGACCGCGAGGACGCAAAGAGACGGCTTGCGAGCCTGCTTCTGGCGGCGGAGGACAAGTGACTGGCAACGCAGGAATGCCTCGACCATGGCCCAACCCAGTGATCTGACCGTTGTCCGCGATCTTGCCGAACGCTATGCAGAGCAGGCGGCGAGGCCCATTCAGAACGACCGCCGCAATCTGTGGCGCGACCACAATAGCAAGATCAGGACCCGTCCGCTGATCTACATGCGCGCCTTTGCCTGGCGGGAGCTGCCCGACAGCCAGTGCGTGTGCGAGGACCCCTTCCTGCGCTCCCTGGAGATGCCGCTTCGCCAGAAGCTGTTCTGGACGGAGTTGGAGGACGATTCTGTCTTCGAACCTTGGTCCGTGGTGTCGGCAGCCAAGAAGCTGCCGGGGGACGGCATCTGGGGGGTGCCGATCCGCTGGATCGGGCGCGGCAATGGTTGCGCGGGGATCTGCGAGTCGCCCTTGAAGGAGCCGGAGGATCTGGCCAAGATGGTGGTCCCCGAGCACCGCATCGACGAGGCGGCGACGGCAGCGCGGGTGGCCCGAGTGCAGGAGGTGTTTGGCGACCGCTTGCCGGTGAGCGTGGATCGGGCCCCGGCCTGGGTGTCGTGGAATGCGGACATCTCCACCTGTCTGGCGCAGTTGCGCGGGCTGGAGCAGATCATGTGGGACATGATGGACCGGCCCGAGTGGTTGCACGAGTTGCTCTCCTTCATGCGAGACGGGATTCTCAAGGCCCACCGGGAAGCGGAGGCTGCCGGGGACTGGCATTTGAACCACCACCAGAACCAGGCCATTCCCTATGCCCGTGAGCTGGCGGACCCGGCGGCAGGCGGCGATGCCGTGCGTCGGCGGGATCTGTGGTGGTTCTGCGCGGCCCAGGAATCTGCCGTGATCGGCCCGGAGCAGTTCGATGAGTTCCTGGTGCAGTACCAGTTGCCGATCATGCGGGAATTCGGTTTGGTGGCCTATGGTTGCTGCGAGGACCTGACCCGGAAGATCGATGTGCTTCGGCAGATCCCGAATCTCCGCCGGATCGCGGTGTCGCCCATGGCTGATGTGGCCAGTTGCGCCGAACAGATTGGCGACGAGTATGTGTTCAGCTACCGTCCCAGCCCGTCGGACATGGTGGGGTACAGCTGGGACGAGGCGCGCGTCCGGCGGATTCTGCGGCATGATCTGGAGGTGTGCAAAGCGAACGGTTGCCATGTGGACATCACGCTCAAGGATGTGGAGACCGTGCAGGGCGAACGGCAGCGCTTGTTCGACTGGATGCGGGTGGCCCGCGAGGTGATTGCCGAGGTCTATGGCGGATGAGGGAGCCGATGCCCCAGATATCAGGTGCGGGGGAGTGGGGCTGGTTGCTCCTGTCCCTCGTGGCGCTGTCGGGGCGTCTGCTTGGCGGACCTGGGGCAAGTACCCAGCCGGCCTTGGTGCCTCCCGATGCCACGATCAGCGACGTCTATCCGGGCTGGAGTCTCGTTTCCCTGGCCCATGATCCCGGAGACCGGACCATTGCCTCATTGACCGAGGGCGCTGCGGCACCGACGGGCTGGGTCCACCGCGATGGTGTCTACGAGGGGAGCACGGAGCTTGCCGTCGGCGAGGGCACCTGGGTGTACCGACAGGGCGTCGGGGTGCAGATTGTGCTTGGCGACGGCGGCGTGGACACCGATGGGGATGGCGTCGACGATGCTGCGGAGGCGGTGGCAGGCACGGACCCATACCTGTCGCTTGCCACGATTCGGCCAGGATGGAATGCCCTGTCGCTCTCCTCCCATCTGTCTGGCGCGACGATCCCGGATGTGTTCGGTCGCTTCGTGGCGGCAACCGGTTGGCGCTGGGCACCGCCCACCTTGCGCTATGAACCCAGCGCAGAGCTTTCGTCGGTCGACGGAGTTTGGGTGAGCAGTGACTACCCGATGGCAATCGCGCGTATCGTCTATGACGCGCGCCGCTATATGGTCATCGAGATTGCCACGGATCGGGCCGGGGAACCGAGTTTCTCCGTGACCTACGAGGCGTCGTTGCCGCTCCTGGATACGACTCCGGCGGGGGATCTGTACCGAAGGAACCGAATCGTTCTGCGACGGATCCCGCGTGGTACCTACGTCATGGGGTCGCCGACCGACGAGGTGGGTCGGGGGCAGCGCGAGACCCAGCACCGCGTTTCGTTGAGCGAGGATCTCTATGTGGGTGTCTTCGAGGTCACTCGCGCCCAGTGGGAGCTGGTGACCGGCGCCCCGCCGCCAGTCGATCTGCCTCTGGCGGATGACTGCCCGGTGCACGCCGTTGCGTGGGACGACGTGCGCGGTGGCACCTGGCCCGGCGGCGATCCCGCCGCCGCGTCGTTTGTCGGCGTCCTGCGCGCTGGCTTGCCCGAGGTGGTCGGCCTGGACCTGCCGACCGAAGCGGCATGGGAGTACGCCTGTCGAGCGCGGGCGACCATGGCGCTGAACGACTACGAGGCGAACCGTGGATTCGGTGGCCCTGCCGAGGGTTCCGACCTTGCCGCCGACCTGCCTGCGTTGGGCTGGTTCGCGGCCAACAGCGGGCAGGTCCCCCGGCCAGTCGGCGGCCGGAAACCCAATGCCTGGGGACTCTACGACCTGCACGGGAATGTGGCGGAATGGTGCCTGGATTTTGATGACGAGAGCGACCATGGGACGGACCCGGTGACGGATCCGGCGGGGCCGGCATCCAGCGGCCTCCCCTTCGAGCCTGCACGGATCATCCGAGGTGGGGATTTCTTGGAGCCGGCAGAGGCGTGTCGGGCGGCCGCCCGAAAGGGCTACCTGGTCTCAGCCGCCCGGGATGGCACCCCGATTGGGCCCGGCTTCCGGATTGTGGCTCGTGGCTACGATCTGTCAGGGCAGCGGACCCGCGCAGTCGCAGTTGCGCCCGTGACCGAGACGGCGGCCGCGCCCACCAGGGCGGCGAGCGTGAGTCGGCGTTCCGCTCGGCATCGGTTGGCCAACCCGCGGCCGACGGAACTGGCCCCGCTGATTGCCCTTCTCTGGGACTGGGCGGAGAGCCATGGCGTGTCCCTGGCGGCGGTCCCGTGGGAGGTCGTCGAGGCTCTTACCAGGGACGTTTCGGCGGCGTGGTTCGCCAGGTTCTGGCCCGTTTCTGGCGCAACGCTTCGTTGAAATCGCCCTCGTTTCGGCGCATCTCCTCAGCGATTTTCGCGGCTTCTTCCTGGCTGAGTGCTCGTGTTTCTCCGGGCTTGCCGGTCGTGGTGTCGGGCGCGCCTTCGCCGCCGTCGCTGGCCGATGGGGAGTTGCCCTGGCCGGTGCCTGGTTCCGGAGCCGGGGGATCGGGGGGGGGCGGTGCGGCGCTCTGCTTGGGCTCTCCTGTCTTTCCGGACTCGGGAGGCTCCAGGGCTTTCCGGTCGTGGACCAGCCGGGCCAGATTACGGGTGGCGCGCGGTCGTTGCGCCTCGTCCCAGAGGCAGGCAGCATAGCACGCTTCCGCGCGGGTGAACTCGATGGTCGCTCGGGCCTGGGTCCCGCTTGTCAAAATGAGTTGGCGACCGAGTTGGTGATGGGCCACGCCCAGATTGAGCTTGGCTGCCGCCAGCACGTTGGCGGGAAGGTTGGGAGCCCGCAGGACTTGCTTCCAGGCGATGACCGCTTCCGAGGCCCGGCGCGTGTCGAGCAGAGCCAGAGCCCGCTGGTAGTCACCATCGGGTGCGGCCTGGGCCGGGATGGCGGCGAGCGCCACGAGAAGCAGGGCTGTCCGGCGCGGGCGGCGTTCGCCGAGGGACCAGCGGCTCAGAAGGCAGAGGAGGGCGGCACACGCCAGCCACGGATATAGCTCATATGGGCCGAGGCCGGCTTCGTGCAGCGCTGGTACACCCGCGAGACGATCCCGAAGCCAGGCCTGTGCCTGTTCGGCGGTCTGTTCGGGGGTGTCTGACATGGCCAGGAAGGTCCCGTCCGAGCGCGTGGCCAATGTCTGCAGGGAGGCGAAGTCTGGCTGGCTGGCCACGGGTTGGCCGGTCCCTGGATCGAGCAGAGGGCCCTTGGGCGTGGGGATCGGGCTGGGCTTGCTCGCGTCGCCCAGGCCGACGATCAGCAGCGACGTTCCGTCGGGCACTTGCGGGCGGGCGTTCCCCTCGCTGACGTCTTCGCCATCGGTGAAGAGGATGAGAGCCGTTGGCGTCTTGGTGGGCGACTTGAGGAGACGCGCGCATTCGTCGAACGCGCGGCGCAGGTCGGTGCCAGGCAGGGGGATCGTCTCGCAGTCGAGACGGTCCAGGTATTGCAGGATGGCGTCCCGGTCCCTGGTCAGGGGGCATTCGGTGAAGGCCTCGCCCGCAAAGGCGACCAGGCCGAGGCGTTGGGCTGGCGTTTCCCGCACGAGGGTGGCGGCGCAACGGAGGGCGGCCTGGAAGCGGCTCGGCTCCAGATCCGTCGCCTGCATGCTGCGCGAGCAGTCGAGGAGCAGCACGAGATCCCCGGCGACGGCGCCCGGGCCATACGCTCCCGGCAGGGAAGGGCGGCCCAAGGCCAAGCAGATCAGCAACAGCGCCAGAACGAAGAGCCCGTTGCGGCAGGCGCGTTTCCGGGGCGAGACATCCGTGTCTGCGGTGGTGCCCCCGGGCCCGGGGAGCCATTCGGCGAGGACGCGGCGGCGGCGGCGGGAGCCGTACCACAGGATGGCCAGGGCGAGAGGCGGGGCCAGGGCCAAGGCGAACCCACACCAGATTGGGCGGAGGATGACCATTCAGACTACGCTCCGAGGATGACGAACCGCTTGGGTGGTTCCTTCGTCACGAAGTAGTAGATGGCCCCGATGAGCATGGTGATCACGCCGCCCATCATCTCCCCGGCGATAATCCCGATCATCAGGGGCTTGAGTTTGGCGTAGAGGTGGGCACCGCCGTATTTCACCACCCACCGCTTGATCAGCCAGCCAATCAGGAAGGAGAACCCCAGGTAGCGGCTCTGGTATGAGCCGAGGAGCACAAAGATGACCGGGTGCAGAGGGAACTTGGCGAAGCGCATGCGGCAGAACGTGAACAGAAGAACCAGCCCCATGGCGGAGAAGAAGGCAACCATGCCGGCCCGGTGCGGGATGGCCTGCGTGAAACGAGCGAAGCCCGTGGGAGTGGTCCCGACCTCTGCGGCCCCCGCCCCGATGCGGCCCAGAGATTCCAGTCGCTGGTGCAGCTTCGCGCCGTTGTCGAAGGGCCAGCGCATCACATTCAGGCTCCAGCCGTCGCCGACGGACGTGGCCCCCTCATTGTACTGCCAGTAGAGCGTGGCGGCGGCGGCGACACCCAGGCCGATGACCACGGCCACGAGCCCAGCGGCAGCGGGTCTGCCCAGGCGTACCTTGGTGCGGTCCATGAGCGCGAAGGCGTGGATGGCGAAGGGCATGAAGATCTCGCGCGGATCAATCATCAGGATCATGGTGATAAAGAACATCGTGGCCATGGTCTTGGGGTCGAAGGCCTGAGCTCCGAGGAAGCTGACCAACAAGGCGCAGGGGTAGAAATAGCAGTGGATGAAGAAGGCCCCGGTTTCGGCCACGACCCGGCTGAGCACGACGGAGATGAGCAGGAAAAGGAAGGTGTAAAGCGTGGCCAACTGCCAGTCGATGCCGACGCCGACCAGTTGGGCGATGAAGGCGGTGCTGGCCAGCAGGGCGATGCGGGCACCCCAGACTGCCGAGGCCTCCGGATTGTCTCGGTCCTTCAAGCCGAAGCACCGGCGGCAGACGCTGGTGTAGTAGCGGCGGCCCGTGTAGAGCATGGCCACGCCCATGCCAAGGTAGGCCCCCCCGTAGAGGTTGCGCTCAATGTTCTCCAGCGCGAAGAAATTGGCGCGCAGCTGTATCCCGCGCCCCACGCACCAGCCACTGAAATAGGCGTACAGATAGGGAGCCAAGCCCATGGAAAGAGACACATCCGTGGACAGGAAGTAGGCAAAACCGACGACCGTGAAGAGCAGGCGGGGGTAGAGAATGCCCCAGCCGCCGCCTCGGGAGAAGGTGGGCGAGAGGCGCAGGAGCGGGGTGAAGTTGAAGCGCAGCTGGACGGGGACCAGGTTCTCCGGCCACCAGACCATGGCGTAGTTGTTGAGGTGGATGGCCAGCACTACTAGCGAGCCGAGCCAGAACAGCGGCTCTTGGAAGACGCCGCCGAGCGCGTGCCCCTTCTTGGGCAGCAGCGATTCAGCGAAGGTGACGATGGGGTAGGGGATCTGTTCATGGGTCGTCCACTGTCGGTGGACCACCAGCGCCAGACCGGTCAGGGCGATGGCGATGGTGAGCAGCAACGGCCCCCAGAACAGGAACGGGCGAGCCCACGAGGACCAGGGGATCTCCCGCAGCCCGACGCGCGTCTTGCCCTCTGCGCCCTGCACAAAGCCGGTCAGGGACTTGTCTTCGTTCTCGGAAATGTCTGCGAGGAACTTCTCGGGCACCATCTTCAAGGCCTTGGCCTCGCGCCAGGTGGTGTTCGTCTTGGCGTAGTGGTGCGGCAGCATCATTGCCCCGGTGGCATGATGCATGAGCCCGCGCCCGGGGATGAAACAGGCGAAGAGGATGATCCCCACCGCCACCGCCAATTCCTGGTTGGTGAGCAGCCAGCGAGTGCCCAGCCACTTCAGGAACGGGTTCACCAGCAAGAGGAAGAGAATCAGTCCCCCATACACGGGGATGGGCATGAAGGTGCCCACCATGTACGTCTGCTTGAGGACGAAATCGTTGAAGAACCCGAAGGTGCAGATGACGAAGATGCTGGCCAAGGCCAGGAAGAGAGCGCGAAGAGTCACATTGTACTCCAGTTCGGGTGGCGCGAAACAAACCACGGAACGTACTGGGAAGGCGGAGGTTCGTCAAGCGACCGAGGGGGCACAAGAGAAGGCAGGGGGACTGGAAAAACGGCGGGGAACGGCTATCAGTATGAGTTCCCCCCAATGCGCGTACGGTGCGCGCCGATCGGAGTCAACGAAGGATTCCCCGATGAACGAACTGCAAACGGATCTGATGCATCTCCTGGACGAGGCCCGACACGTGTTGTCGGAGGCCGCCGACGAGGCCGCCGTCGAGGAATGCCGGATCCGATTTAGCGGACGCAAAGGGTCTCTGCCCGGCCTGATGAAACGGATGGGCAGCGTGGCCGCCGATGAGCGTCCCGCCACGGGCAAGACCTTGAACGAAGTCAAACAGGGCCTGCAAGCCGCCTTGGACGAGGCGACCCGTCGTGTGGCCTCTGGCTCGGTCTCGGCGGACGCCATCGATGTGACTCTGCCCGGGCGCAAGCGCCGCGTGGGCGGCATGCACCCGGTGACGCGCATCATGGACGAGGCGGTGAGCATCTTCCGGCGCCTGGGGTTTGTCGTGGCCGATGGTCCGGACCTGGACACGGTCTACCACAACTTCGACGCGCTGAACACGCCAGCGGACCATCCGTCGCGCGACATGCAGGACACGTTCTACTTGGCGGACGGGCGTCTGCTGCGTACCCAGACCTCCCCCGTGCAGATTCGCGTCATGGAAGGTCGGGAGCCGCCGATCCGGATCATCTGTCCTGGTCGCTGCTATCGGCGGGACACGCCGGATGCGACCCACAGCATGAACTTCCATCAGATCGAGGGCCTGTACATCGACCACGATGTCTCCATGGCCGATCTCAAGGGCGTGGTGGCGGAGTTCGCGCGCGAAATGCTCGGGCCAGGCACGGACGTACGCTTCCGTCCCCACTTCTTCCCCTTCACCGAGCCCAGCATCGAGTTCGACTTCACCTGCGTCGTCTGCAAGGGCAAGGGCTGTCGCGTCTGCAAGGGTTCCGGCTGGATCGAGATCGCCGGGGCCGGCATGGTTGATCCCAACGTGCTCCGGAACGTGGGCTATGACCCCGAGGAATGGTCGGGCTATGCATTTGGCATGGGGATCGAGCGCATTGCCATGATCTGCCTTGGCATCAACGATATCCGGCTGATCTACGAGAACGACATGCGCTTCCTGGCGCAGTTTTGATGCGGGACGGGCGGCGCTGCCCAACGGCCGCCGCCCGACTCCTTCCCGCCACCCACGACTGGATGCGCATTCGACCAAGGATCCACCCCGATGAAGACTTCAATCAAATGGCTTGAGAACTATATCGATATTGACTGGGAACCGGCCGAGATGGCCGAACGCCTGACCATGGCCGGGCTCGAGGTGGAAGGCATAGAGTCCACCTGCGACGTTCCTGAAACCGTCGTGGTCGCGGAGATTCTCGACCGCCAACCCCATCCCGATGCGGACACGCTGAGCGTGTGCAGCGTCAATGTGGGGGAGGAAGCCCCCCTGCAGATCGTCTGTGGTGCCCCCAATTGCGACGCGGGCAAGAAGGTCCCGTGCGCCCGCATTGGCACCGTTCTCGGCGAGAAATTCAAGATCAAGAAGAGCAAGATTCGCGGCGTCGTCTCCTTCGGCATGCTCTGCGCTGCCGACGAACTGGGCTTGGGCGGCGCCCATTCCGGGTTGCTTGAACTGCCAGCTGATGCCCCGGTGGGCGAGCCAGTGATTGGCTCCCTGGCGAGCGCGGATACGGTGATCGATTGGGAAGTGACCCCCAATCGGCCGGACTGGCTATGCCACATCGGCATCGCCCGCGAGATCGCGGCCGTCACCGGCACCCTCGCTGCATTCCGTCTGCCCGACGTTTCCTTCTGCGAGGCGTCCGACGCAAAGGTGGCGGATATGGCCTCGGTGGAGGTCCTCGACGCCGAGCTCTGCCCGCGCTACACCGTGCGAGTCATCCGCAACATCACCATCGCCCCGAGCCCCGAGTGGCTGCAGGAGGCCCTGCGCGCCGTCGGTCTGCGCCCGATCAACAACGTGGTGGATATCACCAACTACGTGATGATGGAATGCGGCCAGCCCTTGCACGCCTTCGACTACGAGTTCCTCGCCGGGCGCAGGATCGTGGTCCGTCGCGCGGCCGCTGGCGAGAAGATCACCACCCTCGACGAGGTCGAACGGGAACTCACCTGCGACAACCTGCTCATCTGCGATGGCGAGAAGGGCGTGGCCCTGGCCGGGGTCATGGGCGGCTTGGCCAGCGAGATTCGCGACACGACGACCACGGTTCTCCTGGAGAGCGCCGTGTTCCATGCCTCCAACATCCGCGCCACCTCCCGCGACCTCGGGGTTTCCAGCGATTCCTCGCACCGCTTCGAGCGCGGCGTGGGCCTGGACATGTGCGAGTTCGCCAGCCGCCGCGCTGCTGCCCTGATCGCCGAATTGGGCGGTGGCGAAGTGGTGGCAGGTGTGATTGATGCCTACCCGAAACCCTACACTCCCCACACGGTGACGGCCCGCTTCGCCAAGATCAACTCCCTGATCGGGGTGGACATCCCGCGCGAAACGGTTCGCCAGCAGATGCTGAATCTGGGGTTGACCGTCTCCGAGATGACCGAGGAGACGATCAACGTCTCGATCCCCTCGTTCCGTCATGACCTGGAGCGCGAGGCGGACATCGTCGAGGAAGTGGCCCGACTGTTCGGCTTGGAGAACATCCCTGCCGCCATGCCGGTGGCACTCTCCGGCGGGCCCCGCGAAGCGGACGGATTCTACCCACTGGAGGAATCCCGCGCCCAGTTGCGTGGCCTCGGCCTGCAGGAGACGATGACCTACAGCTTCATCAACCCCGAGGCGGCGACCAAGTGCACGGGCGTGACCGATGAGCAGTTGATCAAGCCGGTCAACCCGTTGAGTATCGAGCTTGGCACCCTGCGCCCGAGCCTCATCCCGGCGATGATAGCGAGCACGGCGCACAATATCGCCCACAACATCGACGATCTGGCCATCTTCGAGCAGGGCCGCGTGCTGGTCAATGCCCCCGGCTTGCCCGAGGAACGCAATCAGATCGGCATCGTGATGACCGGCCGCGTCCAACCTGAACGGTATGGCGACGAGAAGGCGGTGGCGGTGGATCTCTACGATCTGAAGGGCGTGCTTGAGGGCTGGTTCGAGGCCCGTCGCCTGACTGCGGTCTGCGCCGCCGCCGAGCATCCCTCCCTGGTCCCAGGCCTGACTGCGGCCTTCGAGATCGACGGCCAGCAAGTGGCTGTCTTCGGCCAGGTCTGCGAGGAACTGACCCAGGACATGCGCCTGAAACACCCGGTCTTCATGGCCGTGATCGAGTTGGACCGCGTCCTTGCGTGCGCCGAACGTCCTCGGATCTACGAGCCGCTGCCACAGTTCCCGGCGACGACTCGTGATATCGCGATCCTGGCCGATGCGGGTCTGGAGAACCAGGCCGTGGTGGACGCCGTTTTCTCGCTCAGGCTGCCGCTCATCGAGCGGGTGGAGCTCTTCGACATCTACGAAGACGAGAAGGCCCTTGGCGCGGGCAAGAAGAGCCTGGCATACTCGGTCGTCTATCGGGATGCAAGAGCAACTCTGACGGACAAGAAGGTCAACAAGCTGCACGAGAAGGTGCGCCAGCACTTGGTCAAGACCCTCGGCGTCGAATTGCGCTAGGCTGGGCTGGTCGATCTATGCACGTGCTGGGATCCCTGCTGGGGGCCACAGTGTGGAGGAGAACGCGTGATGAAACAGTGGCTCCTTGTCGTGTCGGCCGTTCTGCTCGGCCTGCGGGTACCGTCGGCGGAAACCGAGACCGGTCTCTGGCCCAGTGAGCTGCACAGTGTCAGCCTTCACTTCGACAACGATCTGTTCGTGCGGACAGACCGCTACTACACCAACGGCATCCGCCTGAGCCTGCTCTCCACGGATATTGGGGGGATGCACCTGCCCGATTGGGCGCAGCGGGTGCACGATTGGGTCCCGCTGTTTGGTCGGCCCGGCTTCACGA